>JAKECL010000253.1 GCA_030460725.1 Propionibacterium sp. | reverse complement strand
CGCAAACTACTCCTGGCACAGAACGACCACGCGGTCCTCATGGCTGGCTTCGGGCACCGATACCCCTCACTGGCCATCTGGCCTCTGCACGCACCGATGAACCCCTGGGAGGTCGGGGAGGAGGAGATGCGGGGCGTCTCCGATCTCCTCCACGCCGCACACGCGGCGACCGGGGTGGCGGTGCCCTGCAATGAGGAGTGGTACCACCGTCCACCTGACGTGCACACACCGATGCGGTGGAGGATCCTGCTCAAGTGGCGCATCTCCACCGTCGCAGGCTTCGAGGGTGGAACCCGCATCTACCTCAACACCATGGACCCCTGGACAGTGGCAGGGCGCGTCATTCCACGCCTGCAGGAGATGCGCGCGCAGGGCAGGATCGCACCGATGTCCATCGGGGAGGAGTGCCGGGTGGAACCCGGCATGCTCCACGACTGAGGTCGCAGACGGCCCGCAGCAGGACCACTGCGCCTGCCCGATCTGCCCCTCCTGAAAGCCGCGCGTGGCCTCTGGGCCCTCACTCCGGCGGCACTCCCGTGCGCCGCCTGTCTGCTGGGGGCGGTCGGAGACGAACCGGGACAGTCCCCGGCCGGCGTGGAGTTCCACAATGCCCTGATGTTCGCGTCGCTCGCGCTGGCCGCGGTCAACGCAGAAGACGCCGTGGCCCGGCCCGTGCGGCGCGTTGACCTGGGCGCCTCGTCTTGGCCATAGTGGGGGAACACGCTGTGCCCCGATCAGGCCCGGAACATGCTCTCAAGCCTCTGCACCGCACTGGACTCGAAAAGTCTCACGCTTCAATGAAGAGGTGGACATGAACATCCCTTATCGAATCACTTTCATAGCATCCTCGGTCATCTTCGCGCTGATTGTGGCTTGGGGCCAACCGGCCCGGGCCTACACCAGTGCCGACGCAAGTTCAGGCGTCGTTTCCACAGCATCGACTCAAGATGAATCGAGAGTTGTCCCCAACGGGGAGGTGACAATTCAGACCGGCGTGCCCGATTACTTCTGCAATGAAGGAGTCGGTTGGTATCCTGTATTGGCAGGAAACGGCTGCTACGGACAACTTCAAGTGTACATGGATGGTCGATACCTTGGACAGATCAACATGGCCAAAGCGACAGCTGGAAATGCCAGCTATCAAACCTGGCAAGCGTTGAACAGCTGGTGCGGGGCGAATCCAATCTTATGCACGCTTGTTGCGACTGGAGTGCAACTTGTATTCTCGGCATTCAAGAATCTACTGTGCCCAAAGTGTAAGGCGGCGATGAATGAACGACAGTCGGTGGAGATCCTGGGCGATCCAAGAAGTTCCGGTCTCGATCCTTCAAGGGTTAGTGTTCTGGACTGTTCACTGGCCGCTTGACCGTTCGCTTGTTGGATCAGTAGTTGTCATGATTCTGTTCGGAGTGGTCGCGCGTCTGGCGATCACTCAGTTCATCAAGCGGGAACGACACGAAGAACCATGAGTTCGAGCGGAGCGTCCCGCGAGACGCGCTCCGCTCGAACTCGTTGTCGCTGGTGGTCTGTGTCAGGCACAGCCATCCAATAGGTGGCGCAGGGTCTTCAGGAGCTTCTGGAGGCTGATCCCGGTGCGGTCTTGAAGCCCTCGGCTCTTGCAGTGCGAGGGCCCGGGTGCCGCGCACGGCCCTCTTGTGGGGGCAGACCCAGATCGCCCGCCATGCCTTCTCGTGGAGGACGGGATCCCACACCGTTTCAGCGCGAACATCCCTGGGGAGTTGCTTGTGTCCTGGGTCCCTGGGGGTGATCGTGTCGATGGGCTGTCCGTCGGTGAACGCGGTGCCACTCCGATGGAACTGGTTGGCGCGGTCTGCGGGGGCTTGACCTGACGGGCGCCGACAACGAACCGCAAGCCCGCATCGTCGAGATCCTTCAGCTTCACCGCGCACATCATCCCGGCGCCGGCAACGACCACCATGTCCGACAGACTGTGACAGTCCTGGAACGACGTGACGATGGGGGCCATCGTGTGGATCTCGGTCTTGTCGCCCGTGGAGCAGCCGATCTCCAGGGGCAAGCCGCCGTCGTCCCCGACGCCGTCTTCACCCGCCTGACCCGCAATCCCATCGCTGCACGCTGCCGGCACCCCCACCAGTGCAGTCCAGCACCAAACCAAACCTGACCAGTACAAACACCCAACCGAAACACGAGAACCCGGCCACGTGGAGCAAGCCAGGTGGAACCCGGCATGTTCCACGACTGAGGTCGCAGACGGGCACGCAGCGGGACTACTGCGCCTGCCCGCTGCCCGACGCCCACGACCCCGCGCGGTCCCGCGCTGCGGACAGCTCGGCCTCGGGCAGCGAGAGCGCACCGTCAAATGGCAGGGAAAACCAACCGATGGGGGTGCCCTCGGCATCAGCAGCGGACAGGGGCGCCGCCACCCCTGCCGATGCGAGTCCCTTCTGCGCCACCCCGCCCTGCAGCCAGGCGACCAGTGACTGCGCTCCATCCGCGTCAGGGGCGTCCGCCGCGACTGCGGAGTAGAGCAGTCGTTCCAGACAGGTACCCGGCACCGCACGGGCGGCCGACTCCGTCCCGGTGTCGTTCAGGGTCGCAGCAGCCAGGGACTGTGTGGCCACCAGGAGGGGACGGGCGTCTTCCACCTGGGCGGAGGAGGCCGTCCAACGCTCCGCCACCTGGTCGGTGGATCCCGTGACCACACCACCGGAGACCAACGTCGCCCACCAGGCGTCGGCCCCCTTGCCCAGGTCGGCCTGGGCTGCCCTGGTGAACGCCCGCCCCTCGACGGAGGAGCCGGGGTCTGGAACCAGGAGCTGCTGTGCCCACTGACCCGTCGCCAGGGCTGCCAGTCCATCGGGGAGATCCTGCCTGTTCGCGGAGTACCACTGGACATCGGCGAGCACGCACACGTCGTCACGGGCATAGGCGGCCGCCGCGGGCACCGACTCCAGGGCCGTGCCCTCGGGCGCCACCGCATCCTCAGGCACAGCACGTGCCAGCAGTCCGGCGGAGGCGGCAGCCGCGGCGTCGGCGGCGTCCAGACCGACCAGGACATCGACCGCGGTGTCCTGTGGAGCGCCTGCAGCAAGGTCCTCCGCGGGGACCTCGACCTGGCTGAGCGTGAAACCCGTGTCGAGGTGGAAGCTCTCGACCATGTCCTGGGGAAGTGGGGCACCCCGGGGGACCAGTGCCGTGACCGTCCCGTGTCCACGTCGGGGTTGCGGGAGGGGTGAGTGCGGTTCGGAGGCGCCTGAGGCGGCCGTGGTGCCAGCGGTCGCAGAACCGGGGAGGACCGGAGTCGAGAAGGGATCGGAGGACGGACCGGCTGCCGGGTCCACCGATGCAGAGCACGCCGTCAACAGCCCCAGTGCCGCCAGCGCGCCAATGAGCCCTGCCCTGCGTGCGAATCCCACATCTGCCTCCCGGTCTCGGTACCCCCAAAGCCTATCGGCGATCGCCTGCGCTCCCTGACGGCGCGCCCCGCCCTCGTGCGGCATGATGGAGGGCGACGACGGGGGAAACGGCCCCCGGGCAGGACCGATCGGGGAGGACCCTATGGACTTCGGATGGAAGATCGCCAGCGCGGGCGCAATGGCGGGCGCGGCATTCCTGGCCAGCAAGGTGGCAGAGACGGGATGGAAGGCCGCCACCGGACACGACGTCCCCCACGAGGACGACGACGAGGTGCAGATGGTCCAACTGATCGCCTTCGCCGCCGTCTCCGCGGTCCTGGTCGCAGTGGCCCAGCGCTACGCGATGCGCGGTGCCAAGAAGTGGTACGGCACCCGGGAGATCACCTCCGACTGAGGGTCCTCCCGGGTGCCGTCCGCGGTGCTGCTGGTGTTCAGGCGTCGAGGTCGGACTCGATGAGCTTCGCGATCGTGTCCAGGGCTTCCTCG
>JAKECL010000252.1 GCA_030460725.1 Propionibacterium sp. | reverse complement strand
GGCAGCGACTTGGCCCGTGCATTACCCTTGGTGTGGGCCGGTGAGGCGGCGTCGGGCTCCGGGTCGACGCTCGTCGGACCCGGTTCGCCGTCACCGCACCCTGACGACCAGGAGCCCAGATGATCGTGCTGCTCGCCGCGCATCTCGTCGCGGCGCTGGCAGCACCCCTGATGGTCCGTCTCCTCGGGAGGCGCGCGCTCGCGCTCGTGGCCCTTGTCCCCGCCTCCGCCGCCGTGTGGGCAGCACTGGGGACCACTGCGGCCTTCTCGGGCACCCCTGCGACCCAGCACCTGCGGTGGATCCCGGGCCTGGACATGGACCTGTGGTTCCGCCTCGACCCGCTCTCCTGGCTGATGACCCTCATCGTGGGTGGTGTCGGGGCGCTGGTGCTCGTCTACGCCTCCGCCTACTTCTCCGACTCCTCCACCGGCCTGGGGCGTTTTGCAGCCGTTTTCGTCGGCTTCGCCGGCGCCATGCTCGGCGTGGTCACCGTCGACCACTCCATGGGGCTCTATCTCTTCTGGGAGGCCACCTCCCTGTTGTCCTTCCTGCTCATCGGCCACCACCACGACCGAAGGCCTGCGCGTGCCGCCGCACGTCAGGCGTTGCTGGTGACCTCCTCGGGATCCCTGGCCATGTTCGCGGGCTTCGTCATCTTGGGTCTGGCACCGGGTGGTTCCTTCCGGCTGTCCGAACTGGTCCATGCCCTGGCCACAGGCACCATGGGTGCGACCTCGGCGCCCGTGGTCATCGCCTCCCTGCTGGTGCTGATGGGCGCGGCCACCAAGTCCGCCCTGGTCCCCGCCCACTTCTGGCTGCCCGGAGCCATGGCCGCCCCGACCCCTGTCTCCGCCTACCTGCACGCCGCTGCGATGGTGAAGGCCGGTGTCTACCTGGTGGCGCGCATGTCACCGGGACTCACGGAGGTCCCCGGTTGGTCCCCGGTGGTCCTCACCCTCGGGTTGGCAACGATGGTTGTGGGCGGGTGGAGGGCCCTGCGCCAGCACGACCTCAAGCTGGTCCTCGCCTATGGCACCGTCTCCCAACTCGGACTCATCACCGCGGCCGTCGGTCAGGGCAGCGCAGGTGCGCTCGCGGCCGGCCTCACCATGCTCGTGGCCCACAGCCTCTTCAAGTCCACGCTGTTCCTCACCGTCGGAGCGGTGGAGTCCGCCACCGGCACCCGCGACATGCGCCGTCTCTCAGGCCTGGGCAGGCGTGTGCCGCTGCTGGCGGGTGCCGCGGGCGTTGCCGCCCTTTCCATGGCCGGCGTGCCCCTGACCACCGGGTACCTCGGGAAGGAGGCGCTGCTGGCGACCCTCCTCCACGGCTCGGAGGCCGACTGGGTGTCCCGCCTGGGGGGAGTCGACCTGGTGGTCGCCCTCGTGGTCGCTGCAGGTTCGGCGCTCACCGTCGCATACTCCTGGCGCGCCTGGTGGGGGGCCTTCGGGACACGGGAGGTCGCCCAGTGCCCCATCGTGCGACCCTTGACGCCGACGATGGTCGCCCCCGTCCTCCTGCTCTCCCTGGGTGCCCTGCTGGGTCTGGCACCCCACACCCTGGAGAGCGTCCTGGCACCGGCGACCCGGGCCCTGCCGGGCAGCGCCCACCTGGCCTGGTGGTCGGGCTGGGAGCCTGCCCTGCTCACGGCCGTCGTCCTGGCCGGAGGCGTGCTGCTGGCACGCTTCGCCTCACGATTCGAGGCCTTCCAGTCCCGTGTCGCCCAGTCGGTGTCAGCGGTGGACGTCTACTCATGGAGCTTGCGAGAACTGGAGATCCTCTCCACGCGCCTCACGCGCCTCACCCAGCAGGGCTCCCTGCCCTGGAACCTCTCGACCATCATGTTGACGCTGGTGGCGGCCGTCGCTGTCTCGGTGACGCTCTCCCCCCCCACCACGGTCGTGGTGCGCTGGTCCGACTCCCCCCTGCAGGTCGGCATCGCGGTCCTCATTGTCATCGCCGCGGTCCTCACGGCCCGTTCGCGACGGCGCATGCGCGCGGTCTTCGCCCTGGGGGCAGTGGGTCTGGGGGTCGCGCTGCTCTACGCCTCCCAGGGGGCACCCGACCTCGCGCTCACACAGATCGTCGTGGAGGCGGTGGGCATGGTCGTCTTCGTGCTCGTCATGCGCAAGCTCCCCCGCTACTTCTCCGACCGACCCCTGGCTTCCGCCCGCTGGCTGCACCTGGGGATCGCGGGCGCGGTGGGCATCGGCGTGGTGGCCACGGGCCTGTACGCCGCCTCCGCCCGCATCCACACACCTGTCTCGGCCCTCATGCCCAGCGAGGCGTTGGAGTTCGGGGGAGGGCACAACATTGTCAACGTCATCCTGGTGGACATCCGCGCCTGGGACACGGTTGGTGAACTCTCCGTGCTCCTGGTCACCGCCACGGGGGTGGCGTCCCTGATCTACCTGCGTTCACGTTCGGGCAGCATCGACCGTGCCCCCAGCGCCCCCGAGCACCGGCCCTTCCTGCCCGCGGTGTCCACCCTGCGTCCCCAGGACCGTTCCACGGTGCTGGAGGTGACCACGCGTCTGCTGTTCCCCACCATGCTGGTCCTGTCCGTGTGGCTGCTGCTCATCGGACACAACTCCCCAGGAGGCGGCTTCGCGGGCGGCGTCGTGGCTGGCCTGGCCTTCGTCCTGCGCTACCTGGCGGGTGGGCGCCACGAACTGGGGGAGGCCATGCCCGTGCCGGCCGGCCGCGTCATGGGCCTGGGTCTGTTCATCGCGGGCGCCGGCGCCATGCTCCCCCTCCTGTTCGGGAACTCGGTCCTGCAGTCCACGCCCGTCGACATCCATCTCGGCGTCCTCGGCGATCTCCACTTCACCACCGCCATGGTCCTCGACGTCGGCGTCTACGTCCTGGTGGTGGGCCTGGTCCTGGACCTCGTCTCCGCCGCGGGCGCGGAGATCGACCGCCAGTCCGCCGCGCCGCGCCGCCCTCGTGGCGTGGGCTCCGCACCCGTCCCCACCGCTGACGAGGGCGACGCCGGGTCGGATCCCGCGGTGACGGAGGAGCCCGGGGGGCCCGGGCTGTCCACCGGAGTCGGGGGAGGCCCTCGATGAGCGTCCCGTCCCTGGTCCTCCTGTGCGTGGCCGGTGCCCTGGTGGCCACCGGCGTGTACCTGCTGCTGGAACGCTCCCTCTCGCGCATCTTCATCGGGCTGGGACTGATGACCCACGGCGTGAACGTCCTGATCCTCGCCTCCGGCGGAGCTGCTGGACGTCCGCCCCTGCTCGGCCAGGAGGACCCTGCCGCCATGGCCGATCCCCTGCCCCAGGCGATGATCCTGACCTCCATCGTGCTGTCCCTGGGCACCACGGCCTTCGGACTGGCGCTGGCCTACCGCTCCTGGAGGATCAGTGGGCACGACGAGGTGGTCGATGACGTGGAGGACCGCTTGGTGGCCCAGCGCGCCGAGACGCGGGCGGCAATGGCCAAGACGGATGCGAGCAGGGGGGACGAGGACCAGGACATCAACTACGACGAGGACCAGGACCCGGCCCCGGCCGGTTCGGCCCCGGCCCCTGGAGGGGCCGATCCCGACCGGACGGGCACCGGGGAGTCGACCCGTGTCCCGGGTCCGACGACAGGGGAGCCAGGGGGTGGCAGCTGATGGACGTCTCCTGGATGCTCCCGGTCCCCGTGTTGCTGCCGCTGCTCAGCGCCGGGCTCGCCCTGCTGGTGGGTCGTCGGCCCAACCTCCAGCAACTCATCGCCCTGCTGGCGCTGTCGGTGACGACCCTGGTCGCCGTGGTCCTGGCCATTGCCGCCGCCCGTGGCCCGGTGGTGCTGGACGTCGGCTCGTGGGCGGCACCCATCGGTATCACCCTGGTTGCCGACCGCCTCTCCGCCACGATGCTGGTGGTCAGCCAGGTGGTGACCCTGGC
>JAKECL010000251.1 GCA_030460725.1 Propionibacterium sp. | reverse complement strand
GACCTCCCCGGCGGAGTCGCCCTCGTGCGGGGTGGCACTGCCCCCCACGCGCGCCGGCCGGCCCCCGCTCACTCCCGCCCCAGCGTGACGGTCGTGCCCGCGGGTGCGGCCAGGCAACGGTGCTGCAGGTCGGTGAGCTGAGCGTTGCCCAGCGCCGCCAGATCCAGCAGCGTGCCCAGCTCCTCGCGGTCGAAGGGAGCGTGCTCGGCGGTGCCCTGGACCTCCACGAAACGCCCGGCTCCGGTCTGGACGACGTTCATGTCCGTCTGCGCGCGGACGTCCTCGACGTAGGGCAGGTCGAGCATCGGGGTGCCGTCGACGATGCCCACGGAGATCGCCGAGACGGAGTCGGAGAGCACCGGATGCTCCGCGCGCTCGCGGATGATGTGGTGCTCGCGTGCCCAGGACAGGGCGTCGGCCAGGGCGATGAAGGCGCCGGTCACCGAGGCAGTGCGGGTCCCTCCGTCCGCCCGCAGGACGTCACAGTCCAGGACGATCGTGTTCTCGCCCAACGCCGCGACGTCCACGACGGCGCGCAGCGAGCGTCCGATCAGCCGGGAGATCTCCTGGGTGCGTCCACCGATCTTGCCCTTGACGGACTCCCGCTGGGAACGTGACGAGGTGGCGCGCGGCAGCATGGCGTACTCGGCGGTCACCCAGCCCTCGCCCGAGCCCTTCCGCCAGCGCGGCACTCCCTCGGTGAAGGAGGCGACGCACAGGACGCGTGTGTCTCCCGCCTCGATGAGGACGGAGCCCTCACCGGTGCCCGCCCACCCGCGGGTGACGGAGACGGGACGGAGTTGGTCGAGGGCGCGCCCATCGGCGCGAGCGGTGTTCGAGGTCATGGTGCCCACCGTAGCGCGCGGCGGATACGGTGGACACATGGCCTTCACCCTCCCCCTCTCGCGCGGCGTCCTGGACACCCTGGCTCCGGCGCGGGACGCGATCGACCCCCTGACACTCCTGGCGGAGGGCCCCGGTGCCCTGGAGGGCCTGGTCGAGGGGGAGGTGCGCGAACTGCGTCCCTTCCTGGTCGACCCCGCCGGGCGCCTCGCCGTGTGTGCGCCGACCCGTGGGCACGTGGCGGTGCGTCGCGAGGGTGCCGCCGTGCGTGCCGACGCCGACACCCCCTTCGCCACCATCCCCGACGAGGGCGACGCCGCGAGCCCTGTACCGGGAGCGCCCGACGGCACGGGGGAAGGGGAGGGGGAGGCCACGGTGCCCGGCGGCGCACAGGACCCTGCCCCCCTGGTCCTGTGGCACCCGGAGGTCCGGGTCGCACTGGAACTCGCCCAGGGGTCCCCTTCTGCAATGCTCATGGGGCGCACACGCGGCGGAGTCGTGCACGTGGCCGTGAAGGTCGCCGACCCGCTGGAGCGTCCCGGGGTGACCTGGGTGAACCTGCGATGGTGTGCGCACCTGCTCTCCGACGATGAGTCGGCGGTGGCCGCAGGTGCCGTGGCGCTGGTCAACTGGCACCGTCAGGCCGTGTTCTGCCAGAGGTGTGGACGTCGTGTGACCCCGACGTCCTCGGGATGGACGACCACCTGCCCGGGGTGCGCGACGATCGAGTACCCGCGGCAGGACCCTGCGGTCATCATGGCTGTCCTGGACCACAGCGACCGGGTCCTCCTGGCCCACAACTCAGCCTGGCGTTCGGGATTCTGGTCCGTCCTGGCGGGGTTCGTGGAGGCGGGGGAGTCCCCCGACCGGGCAGTGCGGCGCGAGGTCCTCGAAGAGGTGGGCCTTGCCGTCGGCGAGGTGGAGTTCATGGGCGCCCAACCCTGGCCGTTCCCGCGCTCCCTCATGCTGGGCCACCTGGCACGACTGGAGCCCGGGGCGGCAGCAGACATCCACGTCGACGGTGTGGAGATCGACAGTGCACGCTTCTTCACCCGGGCGGAGCTCGCGGAGGAGATCTCGTCGGGGCGCCTGGAGCCGCCGGGGCCCACCGCGATCGCGCGTGCGATGCTCGAGGAGTGGTACGGCGGCCCCCTGCCGGAGTCACCCCGGCGCATCGACCCCCTGCGCCAGTCCTGAGTGCAGGGGCTGCAGGTGGGCAACTGGCGTCCGCAGCGGTGTCGGAGAGCCCAGGTCCACAGGGAGGGGCGCGTGTGGAGGCAGGCGCACGTGGAACCTGAGACCATTCGGGTATGACGCCCACCGATCCGGAAGCCCTGCTGGAAAACCTCGACCCCGACCAGAGGAAGGTTGCCCGACAGGTCACCGGCCCCCTGGCGGTGCTCGCTGGCGCAGGCACGGGCAAGACCCGGGCGATCACCCACCGCATCGCCTACGCAGCGGCATCAGGCGCGGTGGACCCGGCCACGGTGCTGGCCCTCACCTTCACCTCCCGAGCCGCTGCCGAGATGCGGGAGAGACTGCGCACCCTGGGCGTTCCCCATGTCCAGGCACGGACCTTCCACGCCGCTGCCCTGCGTCAGCTCTCGTTCTTCTGGCCCAGTGCCGTGGGAGGACGGATGCCGAGCATGGTGGAGCACAAGGCCTCCCTGGTGGCGGCCGCTGCCAACAGGACCGGGATCCGGGCGGACCGCACGACCGTGCGCGACCTCGCCTCGGAGGTGGAGTGGGCCAAGGTGTCCATGGTCGATGCCTCCCACTATGCCGACCGGGTCAGGACAGAGCGCCGTGAGCCCCCGGCCGGCCTGGATGCCGAGACCTTCGCCCGCCTGATGTCTGCCTACGAGGAGGCCAAGCAGGACCGCTGGGTCATCGACTTCGAGGACGTGCTGCTGCTGATGTGCGGGTTCATCGAGCAACGCGAGGACATTGCACGCAAGGTGCGTGCCCAGTACCGCAACTTCGTGGTTGACGAGTACCAGGACGTCTCCACCGTCCAGCAGCACCTCCTCGACCTGTGGGTGGGTGAGCGCCACGACATCTGTGTGGTCGGTGACGTCGCCCAGACGATCTACTCCTTCGCGGGCGCCAGTCCGCGCCACCTCGTCGACTTCCGGCGCAACCACCCCGGAGCGAACGTCGTGGAGCTCAACAGGGACTACCGTTCCACGCCTCAGGTGGTGGCGGTCGCCAACCAGGTGATGGCACGGGCGCGGGGGACGGGGAGCGGTCCGAAGGCGCAGGCTCCCCTGGAAGGGACGGTGCACCTGGTCTCCCAACGGCCCATGGGACCCGGTGTCTCGTTCCGCACCTATCCCGACGACACCGCCGAGGCCGCCGGCGTCGCCGCAAGGGTGGCGGAGCTCGTCCGTGAAGGAGTCCCACTGCACTCCATCGCGGTGCTCTACCGCACCAACTCCCAGTCCGAGGCCCTGGAGGCAGCATTCTCTGAGGCGGGTATCGCATTCCTCGTGAGGGGAGGTGCCAGGTTCTTCGAACGCGACGAGATCCGGCGGGCACTGCTGCTCCTGCGACGCCAGGCCCTGGCCGCCCGACACGGGGCGTTGCCCGTCTCCGGGTCGACGAGCGCCGCTGACGAGCCCGCAGGGGCGGGGGAGGTCGCAGGAGCATCAGATCCCGGGGACCAGGCCTCCTCACCGCAGTCCGGTTCCGCGACTCCCGGAGGGGACCTCCCCGCCCAGGTGGAGGAGGTGCTCGGCGTGGTCGGATGGAGCCGGGAACCCCCGACCGGAACGGGTGCCGTACGGGAACGCTGGGACAACCTCAACGCACTGGTGGAACTCGCCAAGGAACGCTCGGGCCTGTCCATCGCGCAGTTCGTCGACGAGCTGGACGAACGCTCGGTCGCCCAGGCGCCACCCACCGTGGCCGGGGTGACCTTCTCCACCCTGCACGCCGCCAAGGGGCTGGAATGGGACGCGGTCTTCCTGATCGGGGTGTCCGAGGGACTGATGCCGGTGTCGATGGCCCAGACACCCCAGGCGCGCGAGGAGGAGAGGCGCCTGCTCTACGTCG
>JAKECL010000250.1 GCA_030460725.1 Propionibacterium sp. | reverse complement strand
ATGGGGCTCTCGATCCTGTGACATGAAAGATGGTGACATGCAAGATAGGTGAGGCTCACCTTATCTGGAGGTGTCGGTGCCGCGGTGGGTCCCAGGTCCCCTGTGGGGCCGGTGGAGCGATCCGCGCTGTCGGACCGGTGGGTCGATCTCCCCTGTGGGGCCGGGTCCGGGCCGGCCCGTCGTGGCGGCTGACGACTTCCGGAGTCGACGCTAGTCCTAGATGAGAATGAGAGGCAATACGAGATGAGGTTGCACGCGGCCCTCCGATCCGGGCCGGGGCCGACCTGAACCAGGTCGCCTGCGAACGTCTGTGGCGCAGTGCGTCGTCCTAGACTCGACAGGACAGCGCCATGGGGTGCCCGGGGTTCGGAAGGGGTGAGCTGCGATGGAGGCAGTGCGCGTGCTCCACTCCCGACCTTGCCTGCCCTTCGGGCCGGACCCGGTACCGCAAGGTGTCTCGGTGCTGGCCGTGGATTCCCCGGCGGGCGAGCTCACCGCTCTCCTGAGTCCTGCCGAGGGCGGGGAGAAGGGACGGGTCCTGGTGATTCCGGGCTTCACCGGCTCGAAGGAGGACTTCACCCACTTCCTCCCGCTGCTGGCGAGGGCCGGATACACGTCGCTCGCATACTCCCAACGTGGGCAGGCCGACTCCGCCGCGCCGCGGGGTCGCTCCAGCTACCGGCTGGAGAACTTCGTGGGCGATGCGCTCGCGGTTGCACGGGATCTCGGGGCGCAGACCTCCCCGGTCCACCTCCTGGGACACAGCTTCGGTGGGGTGGTGGCGAGGGCGGCCCTCATCGCCGAACCTGGACTCTTCCGCAGTCTCACGCTCTTCTCCTCGGGACCGCGGGCGGTGCGCGCCGGTCTGCCCGCCCTCCTTGCGCCAGTCCTGCCGCACGGCAGATTGGGGCACGCCATGTTGCGTCGGGCATTGCACCCCGACATGCCGAGGACCGCGCAGGCTGATCCGCGCCTGGAGATGCTGCGTCAGCGGGTCGAGTCGACCTCGGACGACAACCTGGTGGGCATTGCCCGCATCCTCACCACCTATCCCGACACGAGCGCGGACCTGGCCGCGACGGCCGTGCCGGTCCACGTCGTCCACGGATCCGAGGACCCGATGTGGCCTCCCGAGTGGTACGGGCCAGAGGTCCGCGTCCTGGGTGCCACCCACACCGTCATCCCCGGGGCTCAGCACTCCGCGCAAATTGAAGCCCCCCAGGCCCTCGCGGATGCACTGGTCGGGTTCTGGGCATCCCATCCGGGAACTCCGGCGGGCCAGAGCTCCCCTGCCTCGACCCCTGGCTCGACCCCTGCCTCGACCCCCGCAGCGTGCCCCTGAGCAGTGCCACTCGCATCGCCGCTGGAGTCCCGCCCTCTCCCACCGAGGCCACGCCGCACCGGCAACAACCGTTCACAGAGCACGAGAACCCCACAGAAAGAGTCGACGATGACCTCTGCCGCCACCCACTCCCCTGACCCCCGCGTCGAGCAGGCGCTCGCAGCGTTGACGCTGGAGGAGAAGGCCCACCTGCTCACCGGCGCCGACTTCTGGCACACCCACGCGGTCGAGCACGCCGGTGTGCCCACCACGATGATGACGGACGGGCCCTACGGCCTGCGCAAACAGGCGGAGGAGGAGTCCGACCATCTCGGTATCGGTGACTCGGTGCCCGCCACGGCCTTCCCCCCACCGGTCGCCCTCGGCGCCTCGCTGGACCCCACACTGGTGGAACGCGTGGGTGCAGCCATGGGTGAGGAGGCGCGGCAGGAGCAGGTGTCGGTGGTCCTCGGACCCGGTGTCAACATCAAGCGCTCCCCGCTGTGTGGACGCAACTTCGAGTACTACTCCGAGGACCCCCTGGTCGCCGGGATCATGGGGGGTGCCTGGGTGCATGGCATCCAGGCGCGAGGCGTGGGGGCTTCCCTCAAGCACTTCGCTGCGAACAACCAGGAGACCCGTCGCAACTCCGTGTCCGCCGACATCGACGAACGCCCCCTGCACGAGATCTACCTGCGTGCCTTCGAGCGGATCGTGCGTCGCGAGCGGCCCTGGACCGTCATGTGCTCCTACAACCGCATCAATGGCACATTCGCCTCCGAGAGCCATGAGCTGCTCACCGAGACGCTGCGTGGACAGTGGGGGTTCGAGGGTGTGGTGGTCTCCGACTGGACGGCCGTGCTCGACCGAGTCCGCTCGCTGCGGGCAGGACTGGACCTGGAGATGCCCTCCTCGGGGGAGGTCGGTCCCGGCGAGGTCGTCGCGGCCGTGCGCGACGGGCAGATCGGTGAGGATCTCGTCGACGACTCCGTGCGACGCATGCTCGCACTCATCTACCGCAGCGCCGACAACCTGGACCCCTCGGCCCGCTATGATCCCGACGCCCACCACGCTCTGGCGCGGGAGGTCGCCGGTCGGGGGATCGTCCTGTTGCGCAACGAGGGCGACCTGCTGCCCCTGGATCCGGCGACGCCGCGGGTCGCGGTCATCGGAGAGTTCGCCCGCACCCCTCGCTTCCAGGGTGCAGGCAGCTCACAGATCGTGCCGACGCGCCTGGACAGTGCACTGGACGCCCTGCGGGAAGGAGTCTCGGGCGAGGTCTCCTTCGCCCCGGGGTTCCGGCTGGACGGGACACCCGACGAGCACCTGGCGGAGGAGGCCGTGGAGGCCGCCGCATCTGCGGATGTGGCCCTGGTGTTCCTGGGTCTGTCCGAGCTGGAGGAGTCGGAAGGCTACGATCGCACGACCATCGACCTGCCCGGGGTTCAGGTGGACCTGCTGGGCCGCGTGTTGGAGGCGAACCCGCGCACCGTCGTCGTGCTCTCCAACGGCTCGGCTGTGTCCCTGTCGCCGTGGGCGGACGGCGTCCCGGCCCTTGTCGAGGCGTGGCTGTTGGGCCAGGCGGGTGGGAGCGCGGTGGTCGATGTCCTGCTGGGTGCGGTGAACCCCTCGGCGCGCCTGACGGAGACCATTCCACTGAGGGTGGAGGACACCCCCGCCCACCTGAACTTCCCCGGGGAACACGACCGTGTGCGCTACGGGGAGGGCATCCACGTCGGGTACCGCTGGTTCGACGGGCGCGACATGGAGGTGGCCTTCCCCTTCGGGCATGGCCTGTCCTACACGACCTTCGACCACGATCTCCTCGACATCACCTGGGAACAGGCTTCCGGATCCGATGCGGACAGTGGTGCCACCAGCGGTGAGCTGGTGGTGCGGATCGGTGTCACCAACACCGGGTCGCGCGACGGTCGGGAGATCCCCCAGGTCTACGCCGGACCCCGGGTCACGTCTGTGTCCAGGCCCCCGCGGGAGTTGAGGGGCTTCGCCAGTGTGGAGGTTGCGGCGGGCGAGCGCGTCGAGGTCGAGATCCGCATCCCGCGGGAGGACCTTGTCCACTGGGACGATCGGGTCCATCGGTGGGTGCTGGAGGGTGGGGAGTGGGACGTCCACGTCGGAGCCTCCAGTCGTGACCTGCGACTGTCCGGGAGCGTGGAGGTGCCCGGCGACGAGGTCGTGGTCCAGCTCGACGGCGATTCCACCGTGGCGGACTGGATGTCGGATCCCGTCGGCGCCCCTCTGCTGCGGGAGGCGCTGGGGGACATCGCGCTCCTGGCTGACGAACAGGCCCGTGACCACGGGTCCATGACCCTGATGGAGATGCTCTCCGGCATGCGTCTGGGGCAGGTCGTGAGCTTCCCGATGGTGTCTCTGACCGTGGAGCAGGTGGCAGACCTGGTCGAGCGGGCCCGGGAGGCGCGCCTGCGCCCGTGAGTGCCCCCCGGCGGGGTCCGTCCGGTCCTTGGCGTGGGGTCCGCCCTCGTCCCCCCCCCCCAACCCGGGCGGCCCCCCCAACCCCCCCCCCCGGTCGGGGGGGGAACCCTAGGGGAACCCCCCGGCCACGCCA
>JAKECL010000249.1 GCA_030460725.1 Propionibacterium sp. | reverse complement strand
CGACGCGCCGGCCCGCCGCGCGACGTGCGCTACACCCTCATCTGGGAAGAGCCACATTTCCGATCGGCCTACCGGCACCCGGACTCGACCGCAAGCAAGAAGATCGCAGAGGCGGTCCTCACGGCCGTTGCGTCGTGTCCCGTGGTCGAGACCGCGAGGCTCGGACGGACCCTGAAGTGCTGGTCGGTGGCGCTCCCCACCCACCTCGACACCGTCCACCCGAACAACTGTGGAGCGCAGGCAGCAGAGCGGCTCATCGAACTCCACCGCGGCGACGAGCGCAGGTTCCACAACTGCGACAACTACCGCCCACGGATCCCCCGGTTCGACAGCGACCTATCCAGCCCCCCAGGCAGGAAGAGCCAGTTCTGCGCGAGGAATCCACAGCGTCTGATCACGCATCCCCACCGTGTCGCGTCAGGTCTGCCACTGCCGGATCCACCGCTCCTGACCCCGTCCGCCACTTGTGGACCCACCACAACCCCAGGAACAGGGGAAGTCCGATGTAGCTGGAGATCAGCGCCCGGAAGTTGTGGTCCCCGAACAGCGCATCGGCACCCTGACCCAGGATCACCACCGAGCACATGACCAGGGCCAGGATCGGACCCAGGGGGAACCACTTCGCGCGGAAGGGGAGCTGGTGGGCGTCTCGCCCCTGGGCCGCCAGGGCGCGTCGGAACCGCAGGTGACACCACGCCACGCCCATCCAGGTGATGAACCCCGCCAGGCCCGAAGCGTTGACCAGCCACACATAGGCGTTGCCGTCCCCCACCAGTGAGGACATGAAACAGGCCGCACCCACCAAAGTCGTCACCACCAGTGCAGGGATCGGCACCCCGTGGCTGCTGGTGCGTCGAAGGAAGGCGGGTGCCTGACGGTTCCACGCCATGGAGTACAGCATCCTGGTCGAGGCGTACAGCCCTGAGTTCCCCGCAGAGAGCACCGAGGTGAGGATCACCGCGTTCATCACCGCTGCCGCAGCGGCGATTCCCGCCCGGTCGAAGACCAGCGTGAAGGGGGACACCGAGACGTCCGAGATCCCGGTCTTCAGCAGATTCGGGTCGGTGTAGGGAATGAGGAGACCGATGACTCCGATCGCGCCGATGTAGAACAGCAGGATCCGCCAGAAGATGGTCTTGATCGCGTGGGGGACGCTCTTCTCCGGGTCCTCCGCCTCGCCAGCCGCCACACCCACCAGCTCCGTGCCCTGGAAGCTGAAGCCCGCCACCATGAACACCGCGAGGATCCCCATCCCGCCTCCGACGAAGGGCGCCTCCCCCGTCCGCCAGTTCTCCAGCCCGGGTGACCTCCCGCCCAGCACCCCGAAGATCATCAGGACGCCCAGCACCAGGAACACCACGATCACGACCACTTTGATGGTGGAGAACCAGAACTCGCTCTCCCCATATGCCCGGGCGGACAGCGCGTTCAGGGTCACCAGCAACGTCAGAAACACCGCTGACCAGATCCATCCCGGGGTGTGGGGGAACCAGTACTTCATGACCAAGGCAGAGGCCGACAGCTCCGCTGCCACCGTGATCGCCCAGTTGAACCAGTAGTTCCACCCGATGGCGAACCCGAAGGAGGGACTGACAAAGCGTGTCCCGTACTCGCCGAAGGATCCGGCGACCGGCAGGTACGTCGCCATCTCACCCAGGGACTGCATGAGCATGAACACCATGATCCCGATCAGGGCGTAGGCCACCAGCGCACCGCCGGGGCCCGCCGTGGAGATCGTCTCCCCCGAGGCCACGAACAATCCGGTCCCGATGGCCCCACCGATGGAGATCATCGTCAGGTGCCGCGAGCGCAGCCCGCGTCGCAGGGAGTTGTGCTCGCTCCGGACGCTGACGTCCAGAGCATTCCTGTTGCTCGCCATGGCCTCGCTCCGTCTTCGGTGGTGGACTCCCCCGATCCTGCCCCACGCAGGGCCGACATGGGGCCCGCGTCCGCCCAGTTCCCCACCCGTGGCCCGGACCCCTCCACCGCCTGCGTCGCCGCACCGCCCCAGCTTCCGCCCACCGGCGAAGCCCCCTGGGGCAGTGTCAGAAGATCTCGGTGCGCTCCAGCAGGTCCAGGTGCGAATGCAGGGCGCCCGCAATCAGTTGGTCTCGCGAGGCTACCCACTGGAAGTCCTTGACCGCCGGCGCATGATCCGTCAGGTGCATCTGGACCTGGCGCATCAGGTGGGGCAGGCAGGAGAAACGGTGGCGCCGGGCGATCTGGCTTCCTGCCTGGGTCAAGACCCGCCGGACCTCGGAGACCCACGTGTCCGCCGGCGCCTCCAACACCTGCACCTCACGGCCGGCACGCGGGCAGTGCCCCAGACCTGCGTGGACGACCACCAGGTCCAGCGCACGCGGAACCCGTGCGTCCACGGTCTCCAGGAACGCGCGTACCGCGTCATGCTCCACGTCCTGCTCCCGGTCCTGCTCCGCACCCCCCGTCCCACCCGCGCTGCCGACGGTGGACTCCTCGCCTCCCACCGCATCCAGCGCTGCGGCCGTCAAGGTGCCCAGCGTGGCCATGAGGACGATCAGACCCGCCCGCAGCCGACGTGCGTCATCGAAGTGGATCTCCGGCACAGCCGCAGTCGCCGCCGCCGACCCAAGCGACGACCCAGGCGCCGATCCCGGCGTCGCGAACTCGTCGCCCACGGGATCAGCGGTCGAGGTGCCAGCGGCCGACGTGCCCCCTGCCGGACCCGACACCCCCACCGGCTCCTGGCCAGATGGACCTGCCCCATCTGGCTCTCCTCTTCCGGGCGCAGGCCAGACCTCTCCGGGCTCCCAGGCCGAGACGATCCGGGAACGGCTGGTGGGATCCACTGACACCGCGAGGGCCACACCGCTCAGCCCCACATGCAGTCCGCAGACCTCCAGATGGTGCGGGGTCAAGGGCGGAGGGGGCAATTCCAGTTGCCCGTCCGATCCGCGGACGAGGCCCAGGTCGCGTCGCACTCGCCTGAGTGTGGCATCGGACACACCCAGGCGAACAGCCAGCTCATTGGCAGGCAAAGGACTCTTTGCCCGATCATTGCGTTCGATCGCGCGCATGACCCGACTCAGGGTGAGCCCAGGGATCGTCCCCCGACGCCCACGACCCGGTCGGACCAGGCCCAGGGTGGCCAGACCGTCCTCCAGGAACGACCGCCGCCAGGACACGACCGTGTTGACCGAAACCCCGTGCTCACGGGCATTCGAAGCGTTCGACGCACCGCCAGCAGCGGACAGCAGCACCCGCGCCCGGACGACGTCACGGCGCAGCGTCAAAGGGTCGTCCGCCACCCTCGAGATCACCTCGCGCACTCGGGCGGACATCTCCAGCGGCGGTGAGGTCCGGCTCACTGCATCTCCTCCGGGCGCGTCTCTGGTCAGGGCGAACAAGCAGTTTTTTGTAACGATGCCAATCGTAGCGTGATCCGCGTGATGCACAGCTTCCAGCCACTCACCGGCCCCGACCGGGCAGCCTTCGACTCCGTGTCCGCAGAACTCCTGGGCATCAACCGCCTGGGCGTCGCCTTCTCCGGAGGCGTCGACTCCGCCGTCCTGCTGGCCGTCGCAGCCCGCACCCTGGGGCCCGACCACGTCGTCGCCCTGATCGGCGTCTCACCCTCCCTGGCAGCCCACGAACTCACGATCGCCCGGTCCCTGGCGTCCGACATCGGAGTCGAAGCCATCGAGTTCGACCCCGGCGAGACCGACATGCCCGCCTACCGCGCCAACGGCCCGGACCGCTGCTACCACTGCAAGAGCGCGCTCTTCCAGATGATCGATGACTCCATCGTCACCGCACACCACCTGGACGCAGTGGCCTACGGGGAGAACGCCGACGACTCCGTGGCCCCGGACCGCCCCGGCGGGCGCGCCGCCACCGAGCACCGCGTGCTGCGCCCCCTCTCCCGCGCGG
>JAKECL010000248.1 GCA_030460725.1 Propionibacterium sp. | reverse complement strand
ACGCAGCGCCAGCGACCCCCGCCACGCCCGGCACCCCGGGAACAGGCGGGCGGGTGAGGCCGCGCGTAGCGCGCTGCCTCCCCTGTTGAAGTTCCTCAAGCTCTTCGCCGACCTCGTCACCCCCACCAATGTCCTGGTCCTCCTGGGACTGGTCATCATCGGCGTCACCGGGCTCCTCGGGGGCTGGGGGGCGATCGGGCAACAGTCCCGCGACGTGCCCACGGTCGCAGCGGGGGAGACCGCCCACACCGGGCCCTTCGACATCACCGTGCGTGAGGCCCTGTGGGCGGGTGACCCGGGGGCCCTCAGCCTGCCCGACCAGGGCAGCGCCGTCCTGGTCGTGAGGGCCACCGTGGAGAACACGCACGGGACGTGGGTCGACGCGGTCGTCCTCGCAGATGCCCTCTCGGGGCGCATCCCCGGTGTCGACCTCGCCCCGCAGTCAGGGCTCTTCGCGAACTCCCGCGCCACGGACGGCGGCATCGGCACGCCCACCCTGCGCCGGGCGGTGGACCTCCAGTACGCATCGACCATCCAGCCGGGTCTCCCCCAGGACTACTGGTTCGTGTGGGAGCTCCCCTCCGACACACAGCGCTCCGAGTCCCTCGACCTGACCTTCCATGCCCAGAGCTGGCGCTCATCGAGCCTGGACGGGCACCACTTCTGGACGGACCGTGTGCTCGCCGCTCACCAGGAGATTGCCGTGGAAGCCGACGGGGAGGTGTCCTGACATGGCGCGCGCAGTGCCCCGGAAGCTCATCGTGGGCGTCGTCGTCCTCACCGGCCTGGCCGTCGGCTCGGCCATCGACTCCCGGATGCCCTCCACCTCCGACGTCCTGGAGCGGCCCTTCCTCCTCCACACCGCCCTGGGTGAGAAGGCGACGATGCGCACCGCGGAGGTGCGTGTGGCCGAGGTGTCCTCCGCGCGCTCCGTCCTCAGCGGTGGTCGGGAGTTCGCCAGTGCGGGGACCTGGGTCCTCCTCGACCTGGAGATCCTCGCCCTCCACGAGCCGGTGCTCATCAGCGGCATGGAGCTCCACAGCGCCTCCGGTCACGTCTACGGCGGGTCCGGGGACGTCCCCTTCGGGTGCGGGACCGCCCAGCCCGGCGTCCTCCAGAACTGCCGGGTCGCCATGGAGGTGGCCCCTGCGGACCTGGTCGGACTGGAGTTGCGGGTCCCCGCGTCGGGGGAGCCGGGCTCGCCCGGGGACGATCTCATGGTCGTGGATCTGGGCATCACGCCCGACAGCCCGGTGGTCACCAGCCCGGCGCAACGCACCGAAGTCGTCCGCGCCTCCTTCGGAGGTGCCTCATGAGCTGGTGGCGCCGCAACCGCTGGGGGCTCATCCTCATGCTCCCCGTCCTGGCGTTGGCCCTGGCGGCAGCCTCCTTCCGCCTCGTCACCCTCTACCTCCCGTGGTTCGCCTCCACCGGGACCCATGTCGAGGACGCGGTCACGGTGACCACCGACTCCTCCTTCGTGGTCTACCCCGACGGTGAGGAGTACACGGCGACCTTCACGCCGCTGAGCCTGGTCCCTGTCGCCTCCGCCCCCGATGAGGCCTACCTGGGGGACGGCAGCGACCTCCGGGCGGCACCCGGGGCCCGTCTGTGGCGCCTGAGCACGCGCGTGGAGGCTGATCCCTCGATGTCCCTGGTGGAGTGCCGCCTCTCCCTGCTGGGACCCGACGGGACGCGCTACATGGCGGGTCTGGCGCAGACGACGTCCGAGGGAGTGGCGGTGGTGCCCTCCCTGGGTGCGGGCAGCTGCGTCCCGGCGGGTGCTCCCGGCCCCTACTCAGACCTCGAGGGCCGCGTCCAGCCGGTGGGCGAAGGTGAGGACCGCCCGGCCACCTACACGCTCGACACCTACATCTCCGTCCCCACCGCCGTGGTACCCGCGGAGGTGCGCATCGACATGAGCATCGGTGGGCACTGGAAGATCGACGCGCCGGGGGTCTGACACCTCCTGGAAGGACCTCATCGCGATGACGACCGTCGATGGGGGCGCGCATACCCCGGCGCCCGCACGGAGGGGGCGGGAGCCCTCTCAGTGCTCGGGAGGGCGGAAGGACTCGGTCCCGGCCGGGTCGGCCGGTGGTGGCACCTCCGGGGACGTGTCCGGGGTGTCGCGACGATTCTGGTCACCGGGTCGGTCCAGGACCTCGCCGCCGTCCCCGGACGGTGACTCCGACGTGCCGCGGGCCTGCACGGACGCCGCGGAGCCGGGGGCAGACGTGGAATCCTCACCGTCCTGGGGGGTTTTCGCCACCGGCGCCACCTCCCGCTGGCGTGAAATGATCGTGGACACCGCGGCAGCGAGCAGTGCCACCATCACCGTCGTGTACACGCACTGGGCCACGACGTCCATCCACGGGGTCACAGCGGTCCAGAGAGCGGGCTCGAGGGGGCCGATGAGCCCGCGCAGCGCCGCAGTGGTGGCCACGCGCAACTGGGAGGCTCCTGCCAGGAGCAGGCAGAGGAACACCATCGGCACCACCCCTGCCGCTGCGATGCGCCCGATGGAGGTCAGGGTGTTGCGCACCGGGCTGACCACGGGCTCCGTCACCTGCGCGGCAGCCCGACGCAGGGGATCGGGGATCCTGCGGATGCGTCGGGTCATCTGCTCGGAGGTGACCAGGGGCGTCGAACGGGGAAGGGAGGACCCGTAGATGGTCGCGCCGACGGCCAGCCAGGCCACGGGCACGATCACCAGGGATCCCATGGAGGACAGGAGGGCCCCGATCTGCTCGATGAGGGCTCGCACGGCAATGCCGATGGGCCCCAGAACCTCGATGACCGTGTCCAGTGCGTCCATGAGGCCCACGATCACCGTCCTGGACTGGACCCACTGGACCAGGCGATCGATGGAACTGGTGAAGAAGGAGGCCAGCGTCACGAGCCACAGGGCCTCCAGGTAGCCTGCGAACCCGGCGATGCCGATGTTCTTCCGGGCCAGGTCGAATCCCGCGATCGTCTTGCGCAGGACCAGGGCGGCCAGCACCAGGACCAGTGCCTGGGCGTCGGAGGCGAAGTCCACGCGTTGGGCGAAGTCCCCGGCGAATCCCTGGTTCAGCCACTCATCCGTCGTGGCATTGAAGAGGAAGGCCGACAGGTCTGCCCTGATGAAGCCCTGGGAGGCGTAGACGGCGAGGAAGGGGACCAGGACCTGGACGGCGATCACGAGGTCCTCGCGGATGCGTGGGGCGTCGCCCTGCTCGCCCAGGGAGTCGTGCAGGGCGGGAAGCGAGGGTGCGACGACCCGGAGCATGAGGACCATCGACACCAGGACCGAGATCGACGCGAAGGGCAACAGCAGCATTGCCAGCAGTGCCGACCAGTTGGAGACCCACACCGACAGCCAGAGCATGGCGCCGCGACCGGCGGCACCCGCCAGACACACTGTCACCAGCACCGGCCAATGACGCCCCAGGACCCGCACCGAGTCGGCGAGGATGCGCAGCAGTGATTGCCAGGCCTCGCGCAGGGTCTCCATGGTGTGATCGTAGGGGGGCGGAGCGGGCCCGTGGGCGTCCCTCCCACAGGTCGGGCCCGACGGAGGAGGACCGGGGCAATGCCCCCGTGCATGGGTTCGCCTGCCTCGGCATTTCCCCAGCACATCGGTGCGCCGCATCCACGGGTCACGTCACCGCAGGTGGGAGTGGATCTGGGACGCCGGACCGGAAGCGCCTGTCGGCGCGAAGGCCGCTCGGAGCGGCAATGGTTGGAGCCCGGGGCTTACCGGCCCGACGTCATGACCAGCATATCGCATGCCCCCTGAAGGGGCGGATGTGACACCATCACAGATGTGGACAGGCAGGAGAGCAACGGAGGGTCGGGTCAGCACAGGCAGTCTCCCGACATCCCACGTCGGAGACGGGCAGATGCCTCCCGGGACCACGGACCGCAGTCCGACGATCCGGGG
>JAKECL010000247.1 GCA_030460725.1 Propionibacterium sp. | reverse complement strand
GCGTATTTTTGTGAACATATGGGGCGGCGGACGGACCCAGGGGTTTGTGCGGGACCGGCTGGGGGCGGTACCCGTGAGATGCGGGTACCGCCCCACTGAGCCATTCCTGCCCGGAGGTCTGATCAGCTGCGCTGCTTCCGGTGTGAGGTCACGACCATCCCGGAGCCCCCGAGTGCGAGCAGGCCCAACAGAACCAGGAGGCCTGTCGACACACCCGTGTTGGCCAGGCCCTTCGTGCCGGGGCGCTCGACGGTGGAGGAGGACGCCGCCTGTGAGCCATCGGAGGTGCCGCCCGGGGTCGCGCCGCCGTCGGAACCACCCTCGTCTGTCCCACCACCGGGCGTGTCACCACCACCGGGCGTGTCACCACCACCGGGCGTCTCCCCACCTTCATCCGTCCAGGCGGGGACCACAACGGAGACGCCGGTTCGGGCGAGGTCGACAGATGCAGCCAGGCCTCCCTTTCCGACGGCCTCACCCGAGAGCTCCATGGTCGTGCCTTCGAGATTGATGTCCAGGGACTTTCCGAGGTGTCGCAGCCCGGTGATGCCACCGCTGGCCCCCTCCAGACGCACGACGGTGGGTGTTCCCTCGTCGACGCGGTATCCGTTTGCGATCCACATGTTGTCCAGGAAGTTCGAGATCCCGAAGAGTGACGGACGAACGCCACTGACCTTCGGCGTCCCTCCGGCCTTGTGGTCACCGGTGGAGGCGTAGACCTCTGCGAACCATCCCGACTTCACCATGTCGCGGTTGAAGGAGTTCACGATGACCGTGGCCATGTCCAGCAGGTCCTCCCGCGAGTACTGCCCCGCGTCGGCCTCGAAGGAATCGTTCCCGTGGGCGATGGGACCGTCCTCGTCCAGGAGACCGTAGGTGATGAGCTGCATGTCGGGGGCCTTCACCGCGAAGTGTCCCAGTCCGGCCAGCTGCTCGGAGTCGTCGTAGTCACGCATGAAACGTTGCATGACCTTGGTCTTGTACTGATCCCCGAGTTGGTCGGCGATCAGGGCGGTGGTCGTGTAGAAGGACCACCCCGCCTTCACCCAACGACCATTCTGGTCCTTGTAGTCGGGTCCCTCGGTGGGGTCCGACCAAGGACTCTTTGTCCGTGTCGTGTCCAGGAACACCTTCTGGACGGTCGGGAAGTAGGTCCCCTCACCGTTGCTCGTGGTCGGGAAGAACCACTCCTCGTAGTCACGGGTGAGGTCTGTGATCAAGGCGGTGAAGGTCGCAGCGTCGCCCTCGTGGCCCAGCAGTTCGGCGATGCGGACACCGAACTTGAGGTCATAGATCAGGGAGGCCACGAACTCCGAGTCACGCTCGTCGGTGTAGTTGTTGGAACCGTAGATCCAGCGCATGTTGTGGCTGGACCAGATGAGGTGGGCCTGGAGTCGGTCGTAGATCGACTCGAGCTTCTCGCGGTCACCTGTCACCGAGTAGAGGATCCAGGCGGTCTGGGCCTTGCGCGAGGGCAGTGACTCACCCTTGAGGGCGCCCTTGACCGGCGCTGCGTCCGTTCCCACTCCGTTGGTGTCCGTGGGCTCGGCGCCCTCCATGTAGACGGAGGCCATCATGCCGATGAAGGAGTCCCAGGACGCCTCGGGGTCGGTGTAGACCAGTTGCTGCATGCCCAGCAAGGAGTCCCAGCTGGCCACATTGCGCGTACCCGGGGTGCCGTGCATCCACAATGAGGGCTTGCCGGTGCCGACCTGCAGGTAGGCGTTGCCCGTCTCCGGTGTCGCCGGCAGCACGTTCATCTCCAGGTTCACGAAGGCCTTGTAGTAGAAGGCCTCCATCTGCTGGGAGGTGACACCACCGTCGGGGACGCGCTGGATCGAGAAGTCCTCAACCACTGGCACACGTGCGACGTAACCGTCCCAGAAGGAGGTCCAGTGGTCAAGGGAGGACGTGGAACGCCCTCGAGCACCCTCGGCACCCGCGCGCGAGTCGGCGGCCCCGTCGGCCCCCGCCGGGGACAGTTCACTGGAAACCTTGGCGTTGAGGGCCCATCCCACCGCCACCGCGGAGGCAGTGTCGCCCGGCAGTGGCGCCGTCCAGAATCCCGACGTCGACGAGGGCGACGCGCTTCCTCCCACGTCGCGCAGGGCCGCAGCCTGGGAGGCGTAGAAGGTCGGCGTCGCACCGGCGGGCAGTGCAATGGTACGGGTGGCGTGCTCACCGACGATGGTGATCGTGTGGGAGGGGACGTCATAGGTCGTACCCGAGCCCTCGAAGGAACCCCCGACCACGGGATGGGCACCCTGGGACAGGCCGGAGGGATCGATCGTGCGCACGAAGGCGTTCACGTCCTCGGCGTCGAAGTACTCGCGGGTGGAGACCGTGCCCGTGCCGTAGTGACCCGTCATGGACAGGTCTGCAGGTGTCCAGGCGTAGTCGACGGAGTCCGCCTGGGAGAGCACCGTGGTGGCGGGAGCGGAGTGGATCGACATGCGCTCCACCGTCGTGGAGGTGCCCTTCCCGATCTGGAAGAGCTTGAGGGTGAGGTTCTTGGTACCCGACCAGCCGGTGGCCTTCCTGAGGTCCAGGAGCAGGTCACCGGTCGCCGCCGTGTCACCCTGCACGACCTTGTCACCCGATCCGTCGGTGACCTTGAGCGACCACTTCCCTCCTTCACTGACGGTGGGGACACGCAGGGAGAGGTAGGGCGTGGTGTCGAGGTTCACCGCAACGGGTTGCACCGTCTGCACGTAGCGGTAGTCCTTGGTGGCTCCGGCGGACAGTGCCAGGGTCGCGACTCCTGCCGAGGCGGTCAGGGAGACGTCCGCGTTCTCAGCACTCCAGGCATCGGTGGAGTCGAACTCCTCGGCCCAGGATTCCATCGCACCGGAACTGGAACGGATGGTCATGGAGGAGACCGTCACCGAGGGTGCGGGTCCGGATCCACCGTTGGAGGCCCACAGCTTGATCCGGAATGGTGTGCCCGCGGAGATGTCGTTGGCCTCCATGACGGCACCCAGGTCGAAGACCTGTGTCTGGGAGCCGGTGGTCGTGGTGTCAGGCACCGCAGCGACCTTGGCGTCATCGCCGTTGCCGTCGCCCGTGTTGAGCTTGATGGCCCACTTGGCCGAGGCCGAGGGGACCACGATCTCCAGTTTCGGGTTGTCGGCGGGATTGAGGGTGATCGCCTCCGAGTAGGCGGCCGACCAGTTCTGCCCATCCTTGACCTGCACGGTCATTCCGTCCGCGCCGATCATTGCAGTCGCACTGCCCAGCGTCTGCCACACCGAGGCGGAACCATCGAATCCCCAGTGCTTCAGCTCCTTGTCGGCCACGGGTTCGGAGTCCCCATCCGCACCTTGGGGATCCTGCAGGTAGGTGGTGAGGACGTCTGAGGTGGAGACCGCATTGTCCCAGGCGTAGAAGCCGGTGGACAGGGGCAGGTCTGTGCCCGAGCTTCCCCGGAGCTCCGTGCTGGCTCCGGAGGTGAAGGGGTTGAGGACGACGCGGGACGCCGGTACCGACAGCCAGCGTTGCTGGGTCTCGGAGGTGTCCGTCAGTGAGGCGTTGCTCGCACCCCCTGCGGCGGGGGTTGTATCGGCTGCGTTCGCAGTCGTCGGCACCCAGAGCGCACCCAGGACCAGGGCGAGAACTGCGGGGACGGCCACTGCAGGACGAGAGGGGCTCATCTGCTCGACATCTCCTTCGATGGGATTCCGCCGGGGCGGTTGCCCGGCACGGCGAATGCCGGTCTGGGTGCCGTCCACCATCGACCACTCCCCTGCGGCGGGAAGTACGCACCACTCACTACCGAAACGCTTCGCTTGGACCGAGCCTACCGTGGGTCCCCACCGCTGACAATGACCCCGCACCGTCCGTTCCCGGACAGGACGGCGGGGGGGGGGCCCCCCCCAAAAAGGTGTGTGAGCCCCCCCACACACCACCAACCACCACCCAACCCGGCGCGCCA
>JAKECL010000246.1 GCA_030460725.1 Propionibacterium sp. | reverse complement strand
CTGGCCCCACCACCAGGAGTCGGGGAAGCCCGCCCGCCCCCAATTCTTCTCGCCGTAGACCTCGGCGTCCACGAACTCCCAGCGCTCCCCGGAGATGTCGAGGCTCCCGGTGGCCCTCCCGCCCAGCAGCCACGGGTGCCAGTACTGGTTGAGCCCCGGGACGGCCTGGAACCAGCTCGACCCCCCGAACGGTCGCCGGGACGGCCAACGGTCAGTCGCCTCCAGATGGACGTCGAGCCTCGCGTCGTCACCCAGTTCGACGAGGAGGCGACGATCGGTGCCGAGGAAGTACCCGGTCGCACCGCCGGAGGTCTCCATCTCGCGCTCGCCAGCGGTCACCCCGCCCCGGTTTCCCGCTGTGTCCGGAGACGCAGACGCCATGAGGCCTCCCGCCCGCGCCCCGAGACCGGTGCGCCGCGCACGGGCCGCGGGCAGGATCGCCTGCCGCCAGGATCCCTCCGACGTGCCCAGCCCGGTCAGCGCCCAGGAACCGGTGTCATCGTTCTGGACGCCGATGAGTGCGATCGCGACCCGACCGCTGGTCGGGTCCGTGAGGCGCCAGAAGTAGCCCTCCATGGCGACGCCGTGGGACCACTCGGGATGGCCGAAGGGGAGGTCCGCGCCGGAGGCACGGTAGGCAGTGACGCGCCGACGTGGCCCGCCTGCTTGCACTCCGCCTGTTCGTGCTCCGTCTGCGCCTGCTTGTGTTCCGCCTGCTTGTGTTTCACCTGCGCGCGGTCCGTCTGCTCGTGCTCCACCTGTGTCGGTTGCGGGCGGTTGCTCCCCGTACGACGGGTCCCGGTGCATCCGTTCCCCGTGTGACCGGGTCGCCTCGGCCCGGTCGGCGTCGCTGCCGTGTCTTGCATGATCCGCACCGGTGTCCGTCATGCTCCCGATCCTCGCACGCACCCCTCGCTCCCGCCGTCGGAGGGACGTCGTGGGGAAGCTCCCCTTCCTCGACCAGTTCCGGGCCGGGACGTAGGGTGAGCTGCACAGTCGCGGAGCGTGGATGGGACCTGCATGAACAGGACATTGGTCATGGTGTTGTCGTGGGCATCTGTCCTGGGACTCGCCCTCGTCCACCTCACCGTCGGACGCTCGTTCGACCTGCTCCTCGACGGCGGGGCTCCAGGTCTCGACACTCTCGGAGTCGCCCTCGTCGGGGCCCTCGCTGCCGGGGCCAGCGCGTGGGGAGCCGCCCGCCTGTCTGGCACCGGCCTGGCCGGGGAGGAGCAACGGCTGCGCGGGCAGGTCATGGACCAGGTCTTCGCCCTCGGTGCCCAGGAGCGCACCCGGGAGCGGACCGGGCGCGTCGTCTCGACCGCCACCGACGGCGTGGAGCGTGCCTCGGCCTACCGTGCGACGTTCATCGCTCCGATGATCGCCTCCCTGCTCACTCCCGTCCTCGTCCTGGCGGTCGTCGCCGTGGCCATCGATCCACTCGCCGCGGGCCTGCTGGCCATCTCCATCCCCCTGGTGCCCCTGTGTGTCGGCGCGTTCCAGATGGCGTTCCGCACCGTGTCGAGCCGGTATCGAGCCTCCTCGCGGGCACTCGCCGCCCAGGAGCTCGACGCCATGCAGGGGCTCTCGACGCTCGCGCTGCTCAACGCAGGAGCGGCGATGGGCCAGCGGCTGGCGCGCGCCGCGGAGGACGTGCGGCGCCATGTCATGCGCCTGCTGGCCGGCAACCAGCTGGTCCTGCTGGTGGTGGACTCCGTGTTCTCCCTGGCCATGGTCACCGGCGCCGTCCTGCTGGCACTGTGGCGCATGCACGCCGGGGCCGTCACACCCGGCCAGGCGCTGGCGCTGGTGCTGATGTCCTCCCTGTTGCTGGAGCCGCTGGACCGGATCGGACAGTTCTTCTACATCGGGATGGGAGGCATCGCTGCGGGCAAGGAGATCCGCGCCTTCTGCGCGCAGGAGCCGGCCGTCAGTGACGCGCCCGGTGTCGCGTGGCCCGGGGAACGGGACGGGGACTCGGACGGAGGCGACGGTGTGCGCCTGGAGGACGTGCACTTCAGCTACGACCCGACCAACCCCGCTCCTGTGCTGGACGGTGTCGACCTGGACATCGGACCCGGCGAGCACCTGGTCCTGACCGGGCCCTCCGGAGCCGGCAAGACGACGATCGTGGGCCTCGTGCACGCGGACCTGCGCCCCACCTCGGGGCGGGTACTGCTGGGGGGACACGACCTGGAGGAGGTCCCCCTGGAGTGGACGCGCTCCCGCATCGGTGTCGTCGCCCAGGAGACCTACCTGTTCACTGGCACCCTGCGGGAGAACCTCCTGCTCGCCGACCCGGACGCCGACGACGCCCGCCTGGTCGAGGCCCTGGACCGCGCACACCTCACCGAGACACTCCACAGACTGCCCGACGGACTCGGCACACCGGTGGGCGAACGGGGCCTGTCCCTGTCCGGGGGCGAGGCCCAACGGGTCGCCATGGCCCGCGTCCTCCTCAAGGACGCGCCCGTCCTGCTGCTGGACGAGCCGACCGCACACGTCGACCTGGCCTCCGAGCGGGACGTGCTCGCCGCCCTCGAGGAAGCCACGCGTGGGCGGACCACCCTGACGATCTCCCACCGCCAGGCGACCATCGAGAACGCAGACGTCCGCGCCGAACTGCGGCACGGACACGTCGAGGTCATCGGTGCCGGGACTGCGGGGTCCGGGAAGACTGAGGAGTCCGAGGGGGATGAGGCATGAGCGCGACAGGGACGCCCTCGTCAGTGCCCGGCCCGGCCATCGCGGCACCGGAGGACGACGCGCAAGCGTGGACGACCACCCGACTGGCGCGGCGACTGCTGCACGTGGCCCGGCCCGTGCTCCCGCCCCTGGCCGTGTCGGTGCTGTGCCGGAGCGTTGCGCTGTGCCTGGGCATCGCCCTGTTCGCCCTGGGTGGGTGGGCGGTCGGCTCGTGGGCCGCGGGTGCCGGCGCCGGAGCACACGATGCGGCGACGGGTGGAGCGGTTCCGGTCGCCGCCGCCCCCACGTGGAGCCTCACCCGGATCGCGTGGACCATGGTGGCCCTCGCCCTGGCGAAGGGTGTCCTGCGCTACCTCGAGCAGTTCAGCGGACACTGGGTCGCCTTCCGCTCCCTCGCCCTGCTGCGCATGTACTTCTACGACCGCCTGGAGCCCCAGGCGCCCGCGCGGACGGAGGGCGCCGACTCCGGGGACCTGCTCTCCCGCGTCACCAAGGACGTCGACCGCATCGAGGTGTTCTTCGCCCACACCCTGGCTCCTGCCCTCACCGCCGTACTGGTCCCCGTCAGTGTGCTCGTGTACCTGGGCTGGGCCGTGTCCTGGTGGGTGGCGCTGGTGCTGGCGCCCTTCCTGCTCCTGGTCGGTGGCGTGCTGCCCCGCATCGGGGCGGGGACCACGGAGTCGGCCGCCCATGTCATCCGGGAGGGGCGCGGGCAGCTGTCCCAGCACGTGACCGACTCCGTGCAGGGTGTGCGCGAGGTCCTCGCGTTCGGTGCCCAGCCCCGCCGGAGCCGGGGGATGGGCGACATCGAGTTCCGCATCGGCGCCGCGCAGGACGCCTCCGCGCGAGTGGTCGCCCTGCGGCGCGGAGCCAGCCAGGCCGTGGTGGCACTGGCGCTGGTGGCCGTGACGGCGCTGGTCGGCGCGCTCGCGGCCCGGGGTGACCTGACCCTCGCCCAGGTGGGACTGGCCGTGGGCGTCACCCTGGGTGCCTTCGCCCCGGTCACCGCCGTGGAGGACTTCCAGGCCGACCTCGACCAGGCCTTCGCCTCGGCACGTCGGGTCTTCGAGGTGACGGAACGCGGACCCCTGGTCAGGGATCCGGAGCACCCCAGCGACACCGATGGGCGGGGTGACGTCACCCTGAGGGACGTGAGCTTCGGGTACCCGCGGGGTGGCAGCGCGGGTGGCCACGGGGACACCGGGGCCCCTCGCCGTCGGGTCCTCCACGGCGT
>JAKECL010000245.1 GCA_030460725.1 Propionibacterium sp. | reverse complement strand
GGGTCAGGTGGAGCAGTTCCACCGCCTGGTCATGGAGGCGACGCGGGACCGCCTCCACCAGGAGTATCGGCGCGACGCCATGCCACAGTCCCTGGCGCTGGTGGACTGGCTGCGCGAGGCGGACCTGTCTGCCGTCGTCTCGGGTGCAGGGCCGACGGTGCTGTGCCTGGAGGCCGTGCCCGAGCCGGTCGTCGCCCAGGCGAGACTCTCGGGTTGGACGGTGCACCGCCTGGACATCGAGGTCCACGGGGTGCGCCAGACCCGGGGGCGTCTGTCCGCCGTCCCCCTGTGACGCAGGCGCGACAGGGGCCGCCCTCGTGTGATGTTGTGCTCAACGGAGCCCCACCGACCCCGCGGAGATGACAGGTGGGTGGCCGAGGTGGATACTATTGATTCAACGGCCGCCTCGCGGCCCTGCCGATTCCTTCCGGCAACCCCCTTCCCGCGCGACAGCGTCTCAGTCGCGCACCCCCATTCCTGCGTCACGCAGTGGGGACTTCATCTGCCCCCTTCCGGGCAACCTAGTGAGGATCATCAGTGAGCATGGATCACACCTCCGGTGCCGACTCCACCCCCCTCTCCGCCATGAAGCTGGCAGAACTGCAGGCCGTCGCCTCGCAGATGGGGCTGAAGGGCACCTCCAAGTTGCGCAAGTCCGAGCTGGTCGGCGCCATCTCGCGTGCCCGGTCGGGCTCCGGCAGCGCCCCCGCCCCAGCGACACCGGCTTCCGCTCCCACCGCCACGGCCACGGGTGACGAGGACGCCACCCCCCAGCGCCGCGCACCGCGTCGGCGTCGCGCAGCCACCACCGGCACCGTTGACCCCGGCGAGATCGTCCTGGACCTCCCCGCCGCCTCCTCGTTGCTGGGTACGGCGGAGACCGCCCCCGCAGAGCGGGGCACCACGTCGGAGCGTTCCTCCTCCGCCGACACCGCCACGGTGCAGGCAGAGCCTGCGCGTGGTCGTGGACGAGGGCGACGCGTCGCATCCTCCGCCCGCCCCGAGCGGGCCGCTCGTGCAGCGGACTCCGACGCCGCCTCCGAGAGCTCGGAGTCAGGGTTGGACGTGCGCGCGGCGGTGGCCCACGACCTGGACGCAGAGCGACACGCACACCAGGACTCCCGGGGCGCCCGCACCGAGCGCACCGAGCGGACGGAGGAGCCGCGTCGCGAGCGCGCCCCGCGCAACCGCCGCGAGGAGGAGGGCGAGTCCCGCCACGAGGAGCACCCCCGCGACCTCGACCAGATCGAACTGCCCGAGGGTGACGGTGCGGGTCAGCGCCCGCGCAACCGTCGCGAGCGCAACTCCCGGCGCCGCGGGCGTGACCGCGACCGTGACCGCAATGAGCGCCGCGACCAGCAGGGCAACCGTCGCGAGCGTCAGCGCGAGGTCGACACCGAGGTCCGCGATGACGACGTCCTGGCCTCCATCGCGGGCATCGTCGACATCCAGGACAATCACGCCTTCGTGCGGACCTCCGGCTACCTGCCGGGCTCCAACGACGTCTACGTGACCCTGGGCAATGCCCGGCGCTGGGGCCTGCGCTCCGGTGACGCCGTCTCCGGTGCCGTGCGCCAGCCGCGTGAGAACGAGCGTCAGCGCCAGAAGTTCAACGCCCTGGTGCGCGTGGACACCGTCAACGGGATGTCCGTCGAGGACGCCCAGCGTCGCCGCGAGTTCGGCAAGCTCACCCCGCTCTACCCCACCGAGCAGCTGCGCATGGAGACCTCGCCCAAGGCCTTCACCCCCCGCGTCATCGACCTGGTCGCCCCCATCGGCAAGGGACAGCGCGGACTCATCGTCTCCCCGCCGAAGGCCGGCAAGACGATGGTCATCCAGCAGATCGCCAAGGCCGTCGAGATCAACAATCCCGAGGTCCACCTCATGGTGGTCCTGGTCGACGAGCGTCCCGAAGAGGTCACGGACATGCGCTCGATCGTCAAGGGCGAGGTCATTGCCTCCACCTTCGACCGTCCCGCCTCCGACCACACCGCCGTCGCCGAGCTCGCCATCGAACGCGCCAAGCGGCTGGTGGAACTCGGTCAGGACGTCGTGGTGCTGCTGGACTCCCTCACCCGGCTCTCCCGTGCCTACAACCTGGCCGCGCCCGCCTCCGGGCGCATCCTCTCCGGTGGTGTGGACGCGGGTGCCCTGTACCCGCCCAAGAAGTTCTTCGGTGCGGCCCGCAACCTCAAGGAGGGTGGGTCCCTGACGATCATCGCCTCGGCCCTGGTCGAGACGGGCTCGAAGATGGACGAGGTGATCTTCGAGGAGTTCAAGGGCACCGGCAACATGGAGCTGCGCCTCTCGCGTCAGCTCGCCGAGCGCCGGATCTTCCCCGCCATCGACGTCAACGCCTCGGGCACGCGTCGCGAGGAGATGCTCTTCAAGCCCGAGGAGCTGCGCATCATGTGGAAGCTGCGCCGGGTGCTGGGCACCCTGGACCAGCAGAGCGCACTCGAGCTCATCCTCGGCAAGCTCAAGGAGACGCAGTCCAACGCGGAGTTCCTCATGCTGGTCCAGAAGACCACGCCCAACGCGGACTGAGCACAGGACACGCACGACGCCCCGGGAGCCGATCGGCTCCCGGGGCGTCGTGCGTGCGTGGCCTGTGCGTGGCCTGTGTGTCCCTGTGCGTGCGTGCTTGCGCAGGTGCGGGCAGCTGGGCGGGTGGCGGGCAGCACCACCCCGGCGTCGGCACCGGCGCGCGGTGGTGCCCGTCGCTGCGTCGCGTTCAGGTGCCGATCAGGTCCGAGGGTGTGGTGACGGGCAGGTCCAGCGCCGCCCCGACCGCCGCGTTGACCAGGTGCCCGTCCCAGGTGTTCACGCCCTGGGCCAGGGCCGGTGACGCGTCCACCGCACCGGCGGGTCCCCGCTCGGCGAGCTCCAGGACGTGGCGCATGGTCGCCGAGGTCAGTGCCGTGGTCGCCGTGCGGGGCACCGCCCCGGGCATGTTCGCCACGCAGTAGAAGGTCGTGCCGTGCACCTGGAAGGTGGGCGCGTCGTGGGTGGTGGGCCGCGACCCCTCGAAACAGCCCCCCTGGTCGATGGCGATGTCGACGAGTACGGAGCCCGGGCGCATGGTCTGGACCATGTCGTCGGTGACCAGCTTCGGTGCGCGCGCCCCGGGCACCAGCACCGATCCGATGACCACGTCGGCACCGGCCACGGCCGCTGCAATCGTGTCGCGCGTGGACACCAGCGTGGTCACGGCCCCCGGATGGTGCGCCTCCACCTGGCGCAGCCGGGCGGCATCGACATCCAGGACCGTGACCTCCGAGCGGGCACCCACCGCCATGTCCACCGCGCTGCTCCCCGCCGTCCCGGCGCCGATCACCACGACACGCCCGCGTGGGGTCCCCGGCACTCCGGACAGCAGGATCCCCGCCCCGCCCTCGTCACGCATGAGGTGATAGGCGGCGACCGTCAGGGAGAGCCTGCCGGCGATCTCCGACATGGGCATGAGGAGGGGCAGGGAGGCGTCGGGGGCACGTACCGTCTCGTAGGCCAGGGCACGGGTGCCCGAGACCAGCAGGGCTTCGGTGAGGGGGCGGTCGGCGGCCAGGTGCAGGTAGGTGAACAGTGTGAGGCCCTCGCGCAGGAAGGGGTACTCCCCGCTGACGGGTTCCTTGACCTTGAGGACCAGGTCGGAGCCCTCCCAGACCTCGCGGGCACGGGGGAGCAGACGTGCGCCCGCCGCGGCGTAGTCGACGTCGGTGATGCCCGAGCCCACCCCCGCCCCCTGCTGGACCAGGACCTCGTGTCCGCGAGCAGTCAGCTCCCGGACGATGGCCGGTGTGCACGACACGCGGAACTCGTTGTTCTTGACCTCGGTGGGAACTCCGACACGCACGGGCGGCTCCGATCCTGGGGGTGGGGTGGACCTCGCCGTCCGTTCCCACCGCGGTGTCCACCACCGTAGTCCTGGGCACGGGGGAGGCGGGGGATGTCAGGCAGGTCACT
>JAKECL010000244.1 GCA_030460725.1 Propionibacterium sp. | reverse complement strand
CCCCCGGTGCCCCCCCGTGCAGACCCGGCCGAGCTCCTGCCCCTGTGGGGTGCGGACATCGCCCCGGACCTCCTGGAGTTGGCACTCACCCATCGCTCCTACGCCTACGAGGCCGGTGGCATCCCCCACAATGAACGGCTGGAGTTCCTGGGTGACGCCGTGTTGTCGATCGTGGTGGCTGACCGCCTCTTCCACGACCATCCGGACCTGCCCGAGTCGGACCTCTCGCGCATGCGCGCCGCGACCGTCTCCCAGGAGCCGCTGGCGCTGGTCGCCCGGCGCATCGGTCTGGGTGACTTCATCCGACTGGGCAAGGGGGAGGGCCTGACAGGTGGCCGTGAGAAGGACTCCATCCTCTCCGACACGGTGGAGGCACTCATCGGCGCCACCTACCTCTCCCTGGGACTTGAGGAGACCCGCCGAGTCGTCCTCGATCTGGTTGCCCCCCTGCTGGACCACGCCGTGGAACGCGGTCAGACCCAGGACTGGAAGACGATCATCGCCGAGTACGCCCAGACCCACGACCTGGACGCGCCCGTGTTCACGGTGGTCGGGGAGGGGCCCGACCACAATCGGGTGTTCACCGCTCGCGTCGCCTTCGGTGGGGGTGAGGTCCAGGGCACGGCCCGTGGGACGTCGAAGAAGCACGCGGAGAACATGGCGTCGCGCGACGCCATGCAGCGTCTGGCACCCGGCTGGGTGGGCACATCGGCCTGACCGCGTGCACCGCATTGCGGGTTCCCCGACGCGCGATGGCATGGAATGGGACCTTCATCCCGTTACCATGGAACCCGTGAACGACAACGAGAAGAAGTCGGGCGACATCCGTGTGATGATCGTCGACGACCATGAGATCGTGCGCCGCGGAATCGCGGAGATCGTGGACCGCGCCGCGGGCCTGGAAGTGGTCGCGGAGGCGGGGACCGTGGCCGATGCCCTGCGCCGCGCCGAGCTGGTGCGTCCCGACGTCATCCTGGTGGACCTGCAGCTGCCCGACGGCACCGGGATCGACATCATGGAACAGCTCTCCCGCACCCGTCCCGAGATCCGCCCCATCGTGCTCACCTCCTTCGACGACGACGAGGCGCTGGCGGAGTCCCTGGAGAAGGGAGCGCGTGCCTACGTGCTGAAGACCGTGCGTGGCGCGGAGATCACCGATGTCATCAAGGCGGTCTCCGAAGGGCGGGTGCTGCTCGACGAACGCACGGTGACGCGTCGGCGTGCCGACCACGACGACCCCACGTCGGACCTCACCCCCTCGGAGCGCAAGGTCCTGGAGCTCATCGGTGACGGCCTGTCCAACCGGGAGATCGGCGACAAGCTCGGAGTCGCGGAGAAGACGGTCAAGAACCACATCACCTCCCTGCTGTCCAAGATGGGGCTGCAGCGGCGCACTCAGGTCGCAGCGTGGGTCGCCGGTCAACGCGCCGCGGCCTGGAGGAACTGAGCCCACCCGTCCGGCTTGCTGGCTGCGATCCCCGGAGTACCTCTGCCCTCACTGGGCCAGGGGCACCCGCCAGGTGATCTCCGTGCCCCGGCCTTCGAGTCCCACACCGAAGGTGAAGGTGCCCCCGTGGCGTCGTGCGCGGGCCTGCAGGTTGCCCAACCCGGAGTTGCGCGTGCGGTTGGGGTCGATGCCGTGACCGTCATCGGCCACCCGCACGCACACCTCACCGTGCTGTTCGTGTCCGTTGACGTCGACGATGACACGACCGGCCGTTGCATGGGCGTGGCGCGCGATGTTCGAGAGACCCTCGCGCACCACGGCCACCACGTCGTCGGAGATGTCGGGGTCGATGCGTCCCTCCACCTGCTCCGTCTGGGAGGCCTCCTGGTCCTCCACGGCGTTGATCGCCTCACCGTCCACACGGATCACCAACGAGGGTGCGAAACCCAGGAAGTTGCGTGACAGGGAGGCCTCCCGGCGCAGACGCTCCACCAGGCCGACACTCTGGTCGGGTTCCCGCAGGTTGTGGACGATGGCGCGGATCTGGCGCACTGCTTCGTCCACGGAAGCCAGGGAATCGTCCAGGGAGGCGATGATGCCCTGTGCGTCGAGCTCCCCGCTGGCCACCTTCTGCTTCGTGGCGTCCAGCTGCATGCCCGCTCCGAAGAGCTGCTGGATGGCGAAGTCGTGGAGGTCCCGTCCGATACGGTCCCTCTCGTCCAGGAGGTTCGCGACGTCCTCCGCGTGGCGTGCGGAGGCCAGCTCCAGGGCGAGTGTCGCCTGGGAGGCCAGGGACTCCGCCAGGGGCAGGTCGGAGGAGGCGAACTCGGCGCTGCCCTGCCTGCGCAACAGCACCAGCACTCCGGAGGACTGCCCGCGTGAACGCAGGGGGGCGTAGAGGGCGGGCCCGAACTCGGCGAGTTCGGGCACACGCATCGTCTGGGCGCGGGCCATGGAGTCCACGATCATGCCGGTCCCCTCCGCCAGGACCGACAGGGCGCGTCCCTCGGGTGGGAAGACGACACCCAGGAGGCGGTCGGCATGGTACCCGTCGGTGATCTCGCCCGCGTAGACGTCACCCACGGACGGCAAGACGATGATCGCGGTGTCGGCGTCTGCGACATCGCGCACGGTCTGGGCGATGAGGACGAGGGCTTCCTCCTCGTCCGCGCCTTCGAGCATGGTCGTCGTCAGCTTCTGGGAGGCCGCGATCCACCGCTCCCTGTTGCGTGCCTGGGCGAAGAGCTCCGCGTTCTCCACCGCCACACCCGCGGCAGCAGCCAGGGAGGTGACCACCTCCGCGTCGGTCTGCCCGAACCCCCCGAACTTGTCGGTGAGGTAGAGGCGCCCGTAGACCTGCTCGTGGACCGTGACGGGGGCTCCGAGGAAGTTCTCGATCTCCTGATGTCCCTGGGGCAGGGTGATGGCCGCGTTCTCCGAGTGGCGCACGTCGTTGATGATGAGGGCGCCCTCGGTGGGGATCTCAGCGATCAGGCCGTGTCCCAACGGAGGGTTCCCCATCCGTTCGATCTGCTCGCGAGAGAAGCCGTGCTGGATGAACATCGTCGTGTCCCCCCAGTTGTCCAGGACGCTGAGCGCCCCGTACCGGGCCCCCGTGAGGCGGCAGGCCTGGTCGACGAAACGCTGGAGCGCAGGCCGCAGGTGCAGATTAGATGTGAGGTCCAGTGCCGCCTCCAGGAGGCGGAGGTCGGGTCGGGACTGGGTCATGTCATCTCCTGTCCGAGTGCCCAGCGGTAGGAGTCGCGCTGGGCGAGGAGCTCGTCGTGGGTGCCACGTCCGACCACGGTGGCCGGAGTGTCCGGGGTGCTCCCGCGTCCCTCGGTGTCGGGCATGTCGTGCCCGGCCTCCGACGCGGTGCCGGGTCGGTCCAGGACCAGCACCGTGTCGGCGCCCGCCAGGGCCGAGAGCCTGTGTGTCACCACCAGCACACCGCGGCTGGTGTCCTGGGGGCCCAGCAGGGAGGAGAGCAGCGCGTCAGCAGTCTCGGGGTCCAGGTGCTCACCGGGCTCGTCCAGCAGCAGGAGCGGCGAGGGCGCGGCCAGGGCGCGGGCCAGGAGCAGACGACGCCGTTCCCCTCCGGAGACGGTGGTGCCCCCGGAACCGATCGGTGTGTCCACACCGGCGGGGAGCTGCGCCACCCACTCGCCCAGTCCCGCCTGTTCCAGCAGCCGGGTCGCCTCTGCCGTGCCCAGGGCGGGATTCGCGACGCGGAGGTTCTCCAGGACGGAGGTGGCGAAGACATGGGCGTCCTCGGCGGTCATGGTCACCTGGGCCGTGACCTGCGAGCGGTCGCCACCCCACACCTCCACCCCGTCCAGGGTGACGGAACCGGAGACGGGGGGGAGCATGCCCGCCAGGGTGTAGAGAAGCGTCGACTTCCCGATGCCCGAGGGCCCCACGACCGCGAGGTGGGTGCCGGGGGCGAGGTCCAGGTCGATCCCTGTCGCCACCACGGGCCCCCCGGGCCAGCCGATGGACAGGTCGCGGGCCACCAGTCGCGGGC
>JAKECL010000243.1 GCA_030460725.1 Propionibacterium sp. | reverse complement strand
GCTCCCCCTGCCCCCGGGGGTTCAGTTCGTCAGGGTGATCACCAGGGAGATCGCCAACGGGAACGTGCAGAGGACCAGTCCGATGACATTGAGCAGGAAGTTGTCACGCATGATCGCGACGTACTCGCGCAGGACGGCGGTGGGCCAGTAGTAGCGCGCGGTCCTCGAGCCCACCGCATAGCCGGGCAGGCCGATGGCCCGCATGAGCAGGGCTGCCCGGAAGGCGTGGAAGCTGTTGGTCACCACGGCGACGCGGCCCACCTCCCCCCGTGCTGCCAGCAGGCGGGCGGAGAACACCAGGTTCTCCCTGGTCGTGGTGGAGGCACGTTCCAACGCCATGGCGTCCTCCCCCACCCCGTGGTCGCGCGCATAGGCCGCCATCGCGTCGGCCTCGGCGATCTCCTCGTCGGGGCCCTGACCCCCTGACATCACGAGGAGGGGTCGTCGTCCGTGCTGGGCAGGGCGCTGGCACCACTGGATCCCGCGGTCGATGCGGCTGCGCAGCAGAGGGGTCACCTCGCGTCCCCGCAACCCCGCGCCCAGCACCACCACCGCATCCACCGCACGTCCCAGCCGGGCGGTCAGGATCCCGTAGATCCAGGACCACAGGAGGTAGGCGATGAGACCGTATCCACACCATCCGATGGGCAGGGCCAGGAGCATCAGGAGGACCAACAGACCCATCTGCTCGGTGAGCAGGGCGGCGACACCCGCTACCAGGTAGAGCAGGATCGCGGCGCCCAGGGCCAGGGAGAGCATGTGCGCGGGGGAACGCCCCTCCCGACGCACCACCGTGAGCCCGTTGAGCACCAGGAGCACGCCCAGGGCGAGCACGGACACGGCGACGACCACCAGCAGCCCCAGCAGAATCCAGGCATCGACCTGATCGCCGTCGACGGTCAGGGCGATCCCCTCCATGAGGAACCCCAGGGAGGTCATGGCCGCCAGCGTCACAGCACCGAGTAGGTAGACACCGGTGCGGACCTTCCGGGGATCCAGGGCCGCGGAGGTCGCGAACACCAGGAACAGGACGAGGGCGGGCAGGAAGGCATCCATCCGAGCATCCTACGTGCCCTGACCACCAGGTCAGCGATGCGCGTCACATCGACCGCCGCGCGGACCTCCCACGTCCCCCTCACACCTCCCTGGCCGCTGCCGGACGGAGTCCGATCGGGACTTTCGACCCACATCTCCTGTGACCCACTTACCATCGGAGAGGCTTTGAGACACAGGCCATAGGTCCGCCCTCGTCAGAACCTGGCCGGATCCGCAGCGGCGACGGACAATGGATGACAGATGCCCACCCGGCACCGACGAGGAGGCCACCGGGCCCCCTCAACCGGAACCCCGATCGGAGTTCCGGAGCAACTGAGAAGAGGGATCATGACCACCCAGATGACCGCTCCGGCAGAGGCGACGGCGGATCCGTGGCGCGGATTCACCACCGGCCCCTGGACTGAAGGCATCGACGTCCGTGACTTCATCCAGCGCAACTACACCCCCTACCAGGGTGATGCGTCGTTCCTCTCCGGCCCCACGGAGAAGACCCTGCAGGTGTTCGACTACCTGGAGAAGCACTACCTCTCCGAGGAGCGCAAGCGCCGCGTCTACGACGTGGACACCCACACCCCCGCCGATGTCGACGCATTCGGCCCCGGATACATCTGCGACCAGGACGACGTCATCGTCGGCCTCCAGACCGATGTCCCCCTCAAGCGGGCAATGATGCCCAACGGCGGGTGGCGCATGGTGGAGACCGCCATCAAGGAGGCCGGCAAGGAGGTCGACCCCGAGGTCAAGAAGATCTTCACCAAGTACCGCAAGACCCACAATGACGCGGTCTTCGACATCTACACCCCCCGCATCCGCGCGGCCCGCTCCTCCCACATCATCACCGGCCTTCCCGATGCCTACGGGCGCGGACGCATCATCGGCGACTACCGCCGGGTGGCCCTCTACGGCGTGGACGCCCTGATCGCCGCCAAGAAGGCGGACAAGGACGCGGTCGCCGACCAGCCCTTCTCCGAGCACTGGGCCCGCTACCGCGAGGAGCACTCCGAGCAGATCAAGGCGCTCAACAAGCTGAAGAAGATGGCCGCCTCCTACGGCTTCGACATCTCACGTCCTGCGGCCACCGCCCAGGAGGCCGTGCAGTGGACCTACTTCGGCTACCTCGCCTCCGTGAAGTCCCAGGACGGCGCTGCCATGTCCATCGGGCGCCTCTCCGCCTTCCTGGACACCTACATCCAGCGTGACCTCGAGTCCGGCGCGATCACCGAGCAGGACGCCCAGGAGTACATCGACTCCCTGGTCATGAAGCTGCGCATCGTGCGCTTCCTGCGCACCATCGACTACGACCAGATCTTCTCCGGCGATCCCTACTGGGCCACCTGGTCCGACGCCGGCTTCGGGGACGACGGGCGCACCCTGGTCACCAAGACCTCCTTCCGCCTGCTCCAGACCCTGCGCAACCTGGGTCCCGCCCCCGAACCGAACATCACGATCTTCTGGGACGAGAACCTTCCCGAGGGCTACAAGGAGTTCTGCGCGGCAATCTCCATCGAGACCTCCTCCATCCAGTACGAGTCCGATGACCAGATCCGCGAGCACTGGGGCGATGACGCGGCGATTGCCTGCTGCGTGTCCCCCATGCGCGTGGGCAAGCAGATGCAGTTCTTCGGCGCCCGCGTCAATGCCGCCAAGTCCCTGCTCTACGCCATCAACGGCGGGCGCGACGAGATGAGCGGCAAGCAGATCGTCACCGGTCACGAGGGCATCCAGGGCGACGGCCCGCTGGACTTCGACGAGGTCTGGGCCAAGTACGAGGAGATGCTGGACTGGGTGGTGGGCACCTACGTCGAGGCGCTCAACATCATCCACTACTGCCACGACCGCTACGCCTACGAGGCCGTGGAGATGGCGCTGCACGACTCCGACATCGTGCGCACCATGGGATGCGGCATCGCCGGACTCTCCATCGTCGCCGACTCCCTCTCGGCCATCAAGTACGCGAAGGTCACCCCGGTGCGTGACGAGACCGGCCTGGTCGTCGACTACGTGACCGAGGGCGAGTTCCCGACCTACGGCAATGACGACGACCGCGCCGACGACATCGCCGCGACCGTGGTCCACACGGTCATGTCGAAGATCCGCGCCCTGCCCATGTACCGCGACGCCATCCCGACCCAGTCGGTGCTGACGATCACCTCCAACGTGGTCTACGGCAAGGCCACCGGCGCCTTCCCCTCCGGCCACGAGAAGGGCACCCCCTTCGCTCCCGGCGCCAACCCGGAGAACGGCCTGGACACCCACGGGATGGTCGCCTCCATGCTGTCGGTGGGCAAGCTGGACTACAACGACGCGCTCGACGGCATCTCGCTGACGAACACCATCACGCCCTCGGGACTGGGCCGCACCAAGGACGAGCAGGTCAAGAACCTGGTCGGCATCCTCGACGCCGGCTTCATCCCGCAGGACTGAATCCTGGGGCGTCCCCGACCCGGGGCACCTGTCCCGGGCCGGGGGCCCGCCCGCTTCCACACCAGACACCACACACCAGACACAAGGAGTCGAGAAATGGCCACCAAGACCTTTGACGAGCGTCTCGCCGACATGAAGGAATCCCGCGGGGAGCACGGAGGCGTGCAGGGCCTCTACCACGCGAACATCAACGTGCTGGACCGCTCCACCCTGGAGGATGCGATCGACCACCCGGAGAAGTACCCGAACCTCACGGTCCGCGTCTCCGGCTACGCCGTGAACTTCGTCAAGCTGACGCGTGAGCAGCAGCTGGACGTCCTCTCCCGCACGTTCCACCACAGCGCCTGAGGGACACCCCTCCAGCGTCCGGTCCGACGGCCGGTCGGGGCCCCATGGCTCTCGACCGGCCGTCGCCGCACCGCGACGCCCTCGTCCCCGACCTGGCCCCAGCCCCTGGGACCCAGGCCCCGGGGATGCAGCGCTCCCGGGACC
>JAKECL010000242.1 GCA_030460725.1 Propionibacterium sp. | reverse complement strand
CGGTCACCGCAAGGGCGATGGCGGGGCGCTGCTTGATGAGCTCCTGCAGATCGCCGGCATTGATCTCGACAGCCTGGCAGAGCAGGTGGCCAGTGCTCCGGACTTCGGAGCTCTCGTCACGGCCAAGTTCCTGGATGGACTGCAGAATCCTGGCAGGGCGGCTCTCCTCGCGGCTTCTGCAACAGTGTCCGATAGGCTCGGAGATGAGTTCGCAAGGTGCGCCAAGCTGGTTCTTGACAGACCGCTTTCGGAGACTCTGGGAGTCGCGACCGGGCCGGTACTGCCTCACATGGGCAAGGTCGGCTACGCAGTTGCGTCGACCATGAGCAAGGCCGCCACCAATCAGCTGCGAGACCAAGTCGGGAACATCGATTGGGCTGCGATGTCGCGAGCGACTCGGCGTCTCCGGGATCGGGATGTGGAACGATGACTGGCAGAGAACAAGGACGGTATGCCAGTCCCGCGGCTGTTGAGGCGGGGATTGCTGAAGCAGCCAAGAAGGCAGCGAAGGCCGATCCTTCACTCGCGGTACCCGAGCGCATCCGCCTGGAGTACTTCAATCGATTCCTCAGTCGAGTGTTCTCCGAGGGCGACGACTCCGGATGGGTGCTCAAGGGCGGCACCAGCATGCTGGCGCGTGTCCCGTCTGCACGTGCGACCACAGACATTGATCTCTTCCAACGAAGCCGATCCCTTGAGGCTGCTCTTGACGACCTGGCACGTCTTGCAGCTGTGGATCTCGGCGACTTCTTCAGGTTCGACCTCGTCGACCACAGGAACGCCGTTGGCGGAGAGCAGCAGCCCCAAGTCGACGGCTGTCGAATCACCTTTGATGTCCACATCGGGGTCAAGAAGAAGGGGAACATGCACGTCGACCTCGTGGTGAGCTCGGTCATGACAGGCGATGTCAAGGTGGAGGAGCCCGCCCACGCGCTTGACCTCCCCAAGCTGCAGAGCCATCGCTACAGGTTGTACCCCGTCGTCGACCAGATCGCCGACAAGGTGTGCGCGACCCTTGTCCTCTACCGAGGTAGACCTTCGAGCAGGGAGAAGGACTTGGTGGACCTTGTCGTCCTGGCTGTCACTCAGGACGTCGAGGCGATCGGGCTCCGAAACGCGCTCAGGGCAGAGGCCGGTGCCCGGTCGCTCCTGCTGCCCGAGGAACTTCAGATTCCCACGAGATGGGGTCCCGGTTATCGCAAGCTCGCCTCGAGGATCTCGGTCTGTGAGGACCATCGTCACGTGGAAGCGGCCAAAGAGCTGATGCGCCAGTTCGTTGACCCGGTACTCGACGACAGCGTGACGACTGGCGTCTGGAACCACGCCACCCTTCGCTGGGAGTGATCAAACCCCCAGAGTCGCTCTCGCCGTCCGTCAGGTGAAGCGGGGACACGACAGTGCGCGTGCATGGTTGATTCCGGAACAACTGAGTGCGCGGGTCACTCGCCTCCGAGTTCGGGGTCGCACACGTAGAATCCGAGACCGGGGGCATGGGCCCCACCCGTCCGGAACTCGTGGAGGAGGAGCATCGGTGACGACAGCGCTCTCCTGGCTCGACGGGGACATCGGGCAGCGCAGGCGCATGGTCGAGATGCTCGATGCACTGGGGGACAAGGGCGCCCTGGATGAGCTCGGCCTGGGGACGATCCGTGACACCTTCGCCGATGCCCTGTTCCCGGCCACATCCACCCAGCACAGTGCCATCCGCTATCTGCTCTTCGTGCCGTGGATGTTCCGCTACATCGCCCAGGACAGCTCCCTCCGAACACGCGCGATGCGCGACACCCGCTCCATGCGGGGGGTGCGGGCCGAGGTCAACGTCCGGCTCGTCGAGGCCCTGAGGCGCAGCGGTACAGCTGGTGCCCGCGGGTCGGGGCGCCGCATCATCGGCTCCGACGCAGGCGCACGTCTCAAGCAGCTTCCCTCCGGCATCTACTGGACCGCACTCGCTGCCCTGCAGATCGCCACCGGCGCGGATCCGTCACCAGAAGCCCTGCTCTCGCGCGTCATCCACGTCGCCTCGGCCACCTCGCGTCGCACGCCGGACCCTGATGACACCGCGCCGGTGTCCGACGGCCTCAGCTGGAACCTCCCGGCACCGCCCACCGACTTCCTCTCCGATGACTCCATCCTTTCCTTCGACCTCACCCCTTCCGAAGCCGACTTCCTCGCCGAACACTTCCTGCTCGCCCGGCCGGTCCAGGCCACTGCGGTGTTGGACCAGTCAATGACCTCCTGGTTGATACTGCGGCGTGGATGTGACACTGCGGATGCCGGGTCGGCGTGGGACCCGGCATGGTCGGGGGTCGTCCCGGATGACCTCCGACGGGTCCTCACACATGCTCGGGACTTCAACCTGCTGGCCCGCGGGGCCGGCCTGCAGTACAACGCCATCCTCACCGAGGCGCTGGGCGTCGGCGATGACTCGGACGCCCGCCGGGCCCATGCCGAGCTCGACCAGTGGCGCCAAGAGGTACAGGTGCCCGGCACGTTGTGGGACCGCGACCACGACCACGAGGACTTCGCGGACTTCCTCGTCCTGCTCGAGGAGCTCAACCCCCGCATCCGCCCGGCCGCCCTGCGCTTCGTGACGGACTGGCTGGAGGTGGTCCGGACGGGGGCGGTCGACAGCGCCCGGGCGCGCGAGCGCATTGCGCGCAGGGAGACCCGTCTCAAGGGGAGTCGCGCCCGGCTGACGCACTCAGCAGCGCGTGAGGTCCACGCCGGCCTCGTCGACATGGACTACTCATTCCGCTGGCCGGTGGTCAGGCGGCATCTCAACGACATCCGTGCAGGGCAGGAGAGGGATCGTGTCTGAGGACGTCCTCACCCCTTCGGGCCGTCTCCTCCTGTCGGAGGCGCTGCGACCACCCCACGGCCACCAGCTGGACGTGGCCGTGGGAACCACCTACTCCCTGGACCTGAACTCCCTCCTCCTGGTTCCCTTCCTCTTCAGCTCGGCCTCCGCGCAGGGGAGCGACACCGAGGGCCGGGACGGTGCCGAAGACCCCACATCGAAGCTCGCGGCGCTCCGTCGACACGCGGGACGCATCACCGTCTTCGCCCAGGGCGGCAACATCCACGCGCCCTCCAGGTACCAGGCGTTCCACACCTTCCTCGAGGACTCGGTCGTCCAGGTCACCTCCGTGAACGAGGGGCGGATCTTCCACCCCAAGATCTGGGTCCTGCGCTTCACCGCCCCCGGCGTCGAGCCCACGCACCGACTCGTCTGCGCCTCGCGGAACATCACCCCCGACACCGCGTGGGACACCGTCCTCACCTGCGACCAGGCCATGGCCCCGGACAGCGCCTCCACGGCCCCACCAGTCATCGAGGCCGGGCCACTGGTCGACTTCCTGCGGGCACTCACCGAGCTCCCCGGGGCGGAGCTGGGACTCACGGCCGAGCACCGGGCACAGGTCACCAGCCTCATCAGCTCGGTCTCGGGAATCCCAGGGTTCGAGGTCCCCGCCCCTTTCGAGGGCGGGCGCCTGTTGCCGCTCGGGTTGCCCGGTGTCGACCTGGTGTCCCAGTGGCCCGTGCCCACTGGGTCACGGGAGTGGGCAGTCATGTCCCCCTTCCTGGATCCCGGCATGCTCAGCCACCTCCCCAGGGGTGGACGGCCGCACCTCCTGGTCTCCCGGCCCGAGACGCTCGACCGGGTCGCCACCGCCATCTCTGAGCGGTGGGACTCACCGAGCACACGCATCATCAGCGACTGGGCCCAGGACACCCAGGACACCCAGGACACCGACAGCGACCAGGACGGCGGTGGACCTGCTGCCGAGTCCAGGGACGGACTCCACGCGAAGCTCGTCCTGTGGAGACAGGCGCGCCTGGGCCATCTGCTCCTGGGCTCCGCCAACTGCACCAGCGCAGCCTTCGGCGGCAATACCGAGTTCTGCGTCGAGTTGTGGACGCGGATGCGCAACGGACAGCGCTGGGTCGCGGGCGTCCTCGGAGAGGACTCCGAGTTCGCCGACGTGCTGGA
>JAKECL010000241.1 GCA_030460725.1 Propionibacterium sp. | reverse complement strand
CCCGCGACACATCCCCCCGGAACACCTCCACCCGGGCGCTGGATCTCACCAGAGGAACGTCGTCGGCTCGATCGGCCCGGAGTTGCCGGTCTGCCACCCCTGGCGCGCCAGTGCGAAGCTCTGTCCGGAGACGGTGTTCCAGCACGACATGCCGTTCTCGTCGGAGAGACACACCGAGTTCCCGTTCACTGCCGCGGTCCCGTAGGGCACCTGGGCGCCCGTGCCCGGAACTGTCTTGCCACATGCGCGCGTGGCGGAGGTCGCGTCGGCGACCAGCGCGAAGGGCTGGGCGCCGCAGTCCTCCAGACCGTTCTGGGCATAGGACTGCTCCACGATCGAACAGGTCACCGAATCCGGTTGGAGGTCACAGGCAATGTTGCCGGAGGGCGTGACGATCGTCGTGGCGGCCACGGCCCCGGTGGGTGCGGGGTACTTGACCTCCCCGCCCGCAGTCGCACTGGGGGTGGGGGTCGACGAGGGCGACGCGGTGGAGGACTGGGCGGTGCCGGAGGCCGGGGTCGGCTGGTCCGACTCGCCGCCACCACTGGCACCGCGGAAGATCGCCCACACGACCCCCAGCAGGACCAGTGCCGCGACGACCAGGACCACCAGGGTGATGCGTGTGGCCCTGGAACCACCGCGGCCCGGCCCGCCCTGCCCGTCATGTCCCTCCAGGTTCCCGTTGGGTACTCCCTGGACAGGCGTCGCATTCTGCGCCAACGGAGCCCCCGACACACCTGTCGGAGCAAAGACGGGAGCGCCTCCCTGCGCGCCCGGTCGCACATGACCGCGCGCGGCGAGCGCCGCATCCACGCGCGGGTCACCCAGTGCCGCCAACCAGTCGAGGAGGCCCTCATAGGCAGCGGGATTGGCGGCGACGACCGGGCGCAGGTCGGGGTAGTGGAAGGCGATCTGGCGCAGGCTCTCCGGGTCGGCACCCGGATCAGCTGCGGTCCCGGCCATCCCCGTCGGAGTGGGTCCCTCACCCATGTTCTCGTCCCCTCGGTCGTGCAGATTGTTGTCCACACCCTACGCGGAGGCCACGTGACCGGTCATCCGGCCACCTCCCCACGGTCTCAGGCGGGACGGAACGTGAACTCCGGGAAACCCAGCGCCCCGATGTCCCGGACCATTGCCCCCCCCTGGTCCTCCCACCCCCCGTCCTCCGCACGGAAGCCCGCCGGAGCGCCCAGGGCTCGCGCCTGTTGGAGCGCGAAGGAGACGACTCCCCGCGCCCGCATCTCCGCTGCGATGGCACACGCGTCGACGCGACCTCCCGGATACACCGTCACGCGGACCTCGAGACCCACCTCGGGATGGGCCAGGACGAGGTCCAGGGACCTCCAGGCCTTGGCGCCGGAGCCCTCGCGACCCACCACCTGGGGGTAGTCGGCGGGGAGGGCCTTGATGTCCAGACCCACCCAGTCCACGAGTCCCGCTCCCAGCACCTCCTCAAGGCGACGGGGGTAGGCGCCTGCGGTGTGCAGCCCGACCTGGAACCCGAGCTCGTGCACCCGGGCCATCGCAGGGACCACGGCTGCCTGCCGGGTCGCCTCCCCACCGGAGAAGACGACTCCGTCCAGCAGGCCGTGGCGCCGGGCGAGGAGTCCTTCGACCTCCTCCCAGCCCACCTCCCCGGGGGTACGCGGATCCAGGATGGCGTGATTGTGGCAGTAGGAGCACGCCCAGGGACATCCCTGCAGGAAGAGACTCGCCACCAGCTTGCCCGGCCAGTCCACCGACGACATGGGTTGCACACCGGCGATCTGCAGGTCCTGGGCACGCGGAGGAACTGGCTCCCGGCCCCGCTGGTGACGTGCCGCGACCCAGGCGCCGGGGTCGCCCTCGTCCATGTCCGTCAACGTGACTCCCCTGGTGCACTCACCGCGCCGAGGGGAAGGCACTGACCAGCTCCCCGTGGTCCCCCGCCGCCTGCTCGGTGAACATCTGGCGCTCCGCGTACTCGCCCTTCTTCCCGATGTTGAAGGACTGGACGGGACGGAAGTAGCCCATGACGCGGGTCCACACCTCACAGGCGACGCGCTGGTCGGCGGGGCTGGTCTCGTCCAGACCGTGCTCGCGGTCCCAGATCGGATCGAACCAGTGCTCACCCTGGAGGTAGCCGTGGACGGGGGAGATGGAGAAGGTCGGGGTGATGGTGATGTAGGGAACCTTGAAGGCGGTGAGCGAGCGACGCACCATCTGCTTGCAGGCCTCCCCGGAGCTCATGCGCTCACCCATGTAGAGGTGCAGGACGGTTCCGCCGGTGTACTTGCCCTGCAGGACCTCCTGGTCCTCCAGCGCACGGAACGGGTCGTCGGTGTATCCCACGGGCAACTGGGAGGAGTTCGTGTAGTAGGGCTGGGCCTCGGTGCCTGCCTGGAGGATGCCGGGGAAGCGCTTGCGGTCCTCCTTCGCGAAGCGGTAGGTGGTGCCCTCGGCGGGAGTGGCCTCCAGGTTGTACATGTGGCCCGTGGACTCCTGGAGCTCCACCATGCGATCACGGACATGGTCCAGGAGCTGTTCGCACAGCCGGGCACCCTCGGGGTGGGTGAGGTCGCACCTGTCCCCGGTGTAGTTGCGGACCATCTCGTTCATCCCGTTGACGCCGATGGTGGAGAAGTGGTTGTCCAGGGTCCCCAGGTAGCGCTTGGAGTAGGGGAACAGCCCGCGGTCCATGTGGTACTGGATGGTTGAGCGCTTGCGTTCCAGGGTCTGGGACGCCAGGTCGATGAGGTGGTCCATGTGCTCGACCAGGCCCTCCAGGTCCCCCGCATGCTCAAACCCCAGTCGCGCCATGTTCAAGGTGACCACGCCGATGGAACCGGTGAGTTCCGCGGAGCCGAACAGGCCGTTTCCGCGCTTGAGGAGTTCGCGCAGGTCCAGCTGCAGGCGACAGCACATGGAGCGGATCATGTGCGGGTCCAGGTCGGAGTTGATGAAGTTCTGGAAGTAGGGAAGGCCGTACTTCGCGGTCATCTCGAACAGGCGGGTGGCGTTGTCGCTGTCCCAGTCGAACTCGGGGGTCATGTTGTAGGTGGGGATCGGGAAGGTGAAGACCCGCCCGTCCGCGTCGCCACCGCTCATGACCTCGATGAATGCCCGGTTGATGAGGTCCATCTCGGGCTGGAGGTCGCCGTAGGCGAAGTCCGTGACCTCCTCGCCGACCAGGGGGTGCTCGTCTGCCAGGTCGTCGGGGCACGTCCAGTCGAAGGTGAGGTTGGTGAAGGGGCACTGCGAGCCCCAGCGGCTGGGCACGTTGAGATTGAAGATCAGTTCCTGCATGCACTGGCGGACCTCGTCGTAGGTCATGGAGTCCAGGCGCACGAAGGGCGCCATGTAGGTGTCGAAGGAGCTGAAGGCCTGGGCACCGGCCCACTCGTTCTGCAGGGTGCCCAGGAAGTTGACGATCTGGCCGCAGGCGGAGGAGAAGTGCTTGGGCGGGGCGGCGGCAATGGCACCGGGAACCCCGTTGAAGCCCTCCTGGAGGAGACGCTTGAGGGACCAGCCGGCGCAGTAGCCGGCGAACATGTCAAGGTCATGGATGTGGATGTCGCCCGCGCGGTGCGCGGCGCCGGCTTCGCGGCTGAAGACGCGCTCCAACCAGTAGTTGGCGACCATCTTGCCCGAGGTGTTGAGGATGAGCCCGCCCAGGGAGTAGCCCTGGTTCGCATTGGCATTGACGCGCCAGTCGGAGCGATCCAGGTACTCCTCGATCGTGCTGATGGCGTCGACGTCGTATCGCTGGCTCATGGGGCTCCTCCACCTCGGGTGCAGACGGTTCGCGGGCCTCCCGCTGCGGCGGGACGACCCGGGGTGGGGAGTCGGTGGGGCCTGTGCGGGAGCCTGTCGGAGGTCACTACATCTAGTGCCCCCGAACTGGTTCCTGCACCATATCTAGTTCCCCGAATGGGACAAAGGCGGATGGGGCGTGTCCACCCCACAGTTCACGGACACGGCCCCCTCGACTGCCCGGCCGGGCCCTTGGTCCCCCCCTCGCGGACGGGCGCGGGATGGCA
>JAKECL010000240.1 GCA_030460725.1 Propionibacterium sp. | reverse complement strand
GTTGCTGTTGCGCGATTTCCCGCGCCATACCAGGGGTCATGCCCCATCTGGGGAAGGGGCCAGGGGCGATGCGCTCGAACTCACCGGACTCGGTCAATCGGTCGAGGCCATGCCGAGAGAGACCCTGTGCGCCCAGATCGTCGTAGCTCAGCAGGTCGGGCAGCGTCATGAGGTCCGTCATCACCTTCGGTCAGCAGAGTCTGTGACAGATACAGCGCATCTGTTGTGGTCCCTGTTGACCAGCATCGCTTCGACCGACGTTGTGGCGATGGCTGCCAGAGACGGTGATCTCCAGTCGATCGGTGTGGACGCAGACCGCGCACGACCGCGGCATGGGTGATCGGATCACCTCCATGAATGGCCAGTGGGGAACGCCGGGGGCCGTCGTTCGGATCCGACGAGGGGTCACCCTGCATGCGTGGGGGTTCACGAGGCACTTCGAGGAGGTACCACCACCAGGACGAGCAGATCCACCTGCCCCCGCCGAGTCGACGGCTGCCACTGTGAAGGCCTCGCCGACCTTGCCGAGCACGGCTCCGGCTGATGCGCCTGCCACCTCTGCGACCTCCCTGACGTTCTCGACAGGCCTTCCAGAGGGGCCAGACGGGGTCCCACACCCTGTCGCGGGCTCCGAATGAGGTCGTGGCAGCCGACGACAACTGCGATGAACTCCTGCGCGTCGGCGTCGAGGTGGATGAGAACTCGACGTGCATCCGCCGTGGCGCCACCGCGGCACCACCGCGGCGCTCGCGCCGTCGACGGCGCACTGCAGGAGCCGCATGGACACCGGACTGCTGCTCGGTGCCCCGCTCGCGTCGACCCCTCACTCGATGAGGTCCACGTTCCTGTCGGGCACCCCGTCCTCGTTCATGTCGTGGTGGCGCACCTTGCGGGCGTCCCATCGCAGCAGGCCCGCAGCCAGGGTTGCCGCCAGCATCGTCCCCAGCAGGATGGCGATCTTCGCGCCGTCGGTGTGCTCCCCGTCGGGGAAGGACAGCTCGGCGATGAGCAGGGAGACGGTGAACCCGATACCGGCAAGGAAGCCGACGGGCAAGAGGTCACGCAACCCGATTGCGTCGGGCAGGCGCAGCGCAGTGAACTTCGTGGTCACCAGGGTCGTGGCCAGGACGCCGATGAGCTTTCCGGCCACCAGGGCGACGACGATCGCCAGGACGACGGGCTGGAGCAGGATCCCTTCGGGACCCTCGCCCTCCAGCAGTGAGACGCCCGCGGAGAAGAAGGCGAACACCGGCAGGGCCACACCGTTGGAGAAGGGGCGCAGGCCCTCGTCGAAGCGCCGGGTGCGAGGCTCCACTTCGCCGTGGACAGGGCGAGCGGGCACCGTGAAGCCGAGGAGGACCCCGGCGATCGTCGCGTGGACCCCGGAGGAATGCATGGCACCCCACGCCACCACCGCCAGGGGCACCAGGAGGTACCAGCGGGGGTCGCGCGCACGCACGGCCACGGCGAACGCGGCCACCGCTGCCAGGGAGGCGACCAGGGCCACCGGATCGATGCCCGCGGTGTAGAAGGCGGCGATGACGATGATGGCCAGCAGGTCATCGACCACCGCCAGGGTCAGCAGGAAGGTCCTCAGCGCCTTGGGCAGGCCCGTGCCGAAGATCGCCAGGACTGCCAGGGCGAAGGCGATGTCCGTCGCGGTGGGGATGGCCCAGCCGTGCAGGGCAGCGGTGTCACCCGAGAGGTGGATGATCAGGGTGAACAGCGCCGCAGGCGTGAGCATCCCGCCGATGGCGGCCAGCACCGGAACTGCGGCCTCGCGCGGGTTGCGCAGGCTCCCCCTGATGACCTCATGCTTGAGCTCGACACCGACGACGAAGAAGAACACTGCCAGCAGGCCGTCAGCCGCCCACTCCGAGACACTGAGATCCAGGTGGAGCATCCCGGGGCCGAAGGTGAAGTGGGAGATCGCCTCGTAGGTTCCCCGCCAGGGGGAGTTGGCCCACACCAGGGCCACAGTGGCTGCAGCGAGCAGCAGCATCCCACTGACGGTCTCAGTGGTCACCCACCGCCGGTAACGGGCTCGGGCTGAACGCACACGCGTGAACTGGGTCATCTGTCTCCTCGGGTCGATCCCCGACGGCCGGACATGCCGACGGAGATGTCGACCAGACTTCCCGACGCACCGGTGATGAGCCTACCCGCACCCCGGGCCTGCCCGCACGGACTGGGCCCAGGGGTGGGGAGACGCACAGTGGGGTCACGCCCACCGGGGGCAGGGTGCGTTGCTCTCCCCACCCAGGTGTCACAGGTTCAGCTGGATCCTCCGCCCGGGCACGGCCTCGATGAGCTCACGCGTGTAGTCCTGGGTGGGATGGGCGAAGAGGTCGTCGGAGGATGCCTGTTCAACCAACTTCCCGTGCTCCATGACCACCACGTCATCGGCGATCTGGCGCACCACGGCCAGGTCGTGGGTGATGAAGAGGTAGGACAGTCCCAGTTGCGCCTGCAGGTCGTTGAGCAGGTTGAGGATCTGGTTCTGCACCAGAACGTCCAGTGCGGACACGGCCTCGTCCAGGACGACGACCTCCGGGTTCAGCGCCAGTGCGCGGGCCACGGCCACACGTTGGCGCTGTCCGCCGGAGAGCTCATTGGGGTAGCGGCGCATCACCGAGCGGGGGAGGGCCACCAGGTCCAGCAGCTCCTGAACGCGCTGCAGGCGCTCCGATCGGGAGCCGATTCCATGGACACGCAAGGGTTCTTCGACGACCCGGAAGATCGAGTACATCGGGTCCAGCGACCCGTAGGGGTTCTGGAAGACGACCTGCAGCTTCCGGCGCAGCGCGAACAGGTCCTTGCGTCCCAGTTCTGAGCAGTCCTGTCCCTTGAAGAACACCTTGCCCGAGGTCGGGTCCAGAAGGTTCAGCACCATGTTCGCCACGGTCGACTTGCCCGAGCCGGACTCGCCGACCAGGGCCAGGGTGGTGCCGGTGCGCAGCCCGAAGGAGACATCGTCGACGGCCAGCAGCTTCTTCCCGTCGCCCTTGGCGCCACGCACGTCGAACTCCTTGGTCAGGTGTTCCACGCGGATGATCTCCGAGGTGGCCTGCGACCCTGCGCCCGACCCGGTGAGTTCCTCCTCGGTGACCTCGATGCCACGTGCGTGCGCGGACTCGATACGAGCCGACGCCAGGGACGGCGCGGCCGCCACCAGGCGCTGGGTGTAAGGGTGGCGCGGGTGTTGGAGGATCTCGAGCGCGGGTCCGGACTCGACGATCCTCCCGCGGTGCATGACGACCAGTTGCTCGGCGCGCTCGGCAGCCAGCCCCAGGTCGTGGGTGATGAACAGGACGGCTGTCCCCAGCTCATCGGTCATCTGCCCCAGGTGGTCCAGGATGCGTCGCTGGACGGTGACGTCCAGCGCGGAGGTCGGCTCGTCGGCGATCAGGAGCTTTGGATGGGCAGCCAGACCGATGGCAATGAGGACGCGCTGGCGCATGCCACCGGAGAACTCATGCGGATACTGCTTCGCGCGACGCTCCGCATCGGGCAGCCCCGCCTCCTCCAGCAGTGTCGACACGCGTTGTCCGACCTCGGAGCGCGGCACCACGTGGTTGGCCTCCAGCGCCTCCTTGACCTGTGTACCCACACGGAGCACGGGGTTGAGGTTCGTCATCGGGTCCTGGGGGACCAGGCCGATGCCCGAGCCGCGCAGAGCCACCCACTGCTTCGTCGACAGGTGCGTGATGTCGCGTCCGTCGAACTCGATGGTGCCGCCGGTGACGCGCCCGGTACCGGGCAACAGTCCGATGATCGCGGCCGCCGTCGTCGACTTGCCCGATCCGGACTCACCGACGATCGCCACGGTCTGTCCGGGGTAGATCGTCAGGTTCGCGCCGCGCACTGCGGGCACGGTCCCCGTCGAGGACGTGAACGCGACCTCCAGATCCGTGATCTTCAGCAGCGGGTTGGCGTCGTCGGGGTGGTCGTCCTCGTACGAGGGCGACGCCCCGGGGTGGGTGTCACCTGCGGGGGCGTCCCCACCCAGGACGGCGCGGG
>JAKECL010000239.1 GCA_030460725.1 Propionibacterium sp. | reverse complement strand
CGCCGCCGGTGGCCTCACCCCATGACCCCCCACCGGATGTCCGAAGAGCCCCCAAAGTGAGCTCGGCGTGCACCCGCCTGGCGCCGTAGGTAGCGCGGGACTCGACGTGGGTCTGGCTGATCAGGTCGGCGAGCACCGCGTGCCGGACACCACGTTCGGACGCCTTGCGATTGCGGTGCTCATAGAACTCAGCTTCCGAGAGGCCTAGGACCCTGCAGGCGACCTGCACGGGTCGGTCTTCCGCGGCGATCACTTCGAGCGCCGCGAACCGCCTTTTTGGGCTGGTCTCCTCCTTCAACAGATCCACCGCCCGTCGCGCGATCGCCAGCTCAGTCTCAAGCTGACGGATCCGCTTGTTCGCAGTCGCGAGCTCACCCTTCTCAACAGTGCTCAGCCCAGCCGCCTCACCCCGATCAATCCGATCCTGCCAGCGCCAGGTGCAAATCGTCTGGTCACTGATGTCGAGGTCATGCGCGACACTCGCGACGCTCCGTCCAGCAGCGAGCAGGTCAAGAACCTTGCGTCTGAACTCGCCCGAGTGGCCCTGCCGTCCCATCTGTTCCTCCTGATGTCAGACACCAGAATCCACAAACCTCAACTCCGTAGAACCCGGGACACACCACTTCGGACCTGGGATCAGTGGATGAGCGCATGCCGGCGGGGCGGATCCTCGCAACGGCGCCGTTGTGCTTCTTCTCGCCCGAGGATGAGGCCGCCGTGGCTCGAGCGGGTAGAGCGTGCGCGCCTGGTGGGACGCTGTGCACGCGATCGCCCGGGTGACCCCGCCATTGCCTGGCGCGCCGTCTCGCTGCGCCACCGTCTCCGCTCTGTGCCCACCGTCTCCGCCCTCCGCACAGGTTTCTGGCGAGGGCCTGTTCCGGTGAGCGGTGTGGCGCGGTCCGCCTGCCGCCTGCGTGGGCGATCCACGGCGCGGTCGGCCTGCCGGCTGCGTGGGCGATCCACGGCGGCGCCTGCTCGCTGATCGACTGCCTGTGAGCCCCAACTCCGGCGTTCGCCTGCCGACGGCCTGTGAGACCCACTCCGGCGTCCGCTCCAGGTCGGACACCGGTCGCCTCCTACAATCGCTCCCCGAACACGTCGGCGGAGGTGAGGTCGTCGAAGCGCGCGATCAGTTCGTCGCCGTCGTAGACCTCGGTGTGATCGGCGAAAACCCGTGCGACGCGCATGATGCCGGTGCCGTGCATGAACTCGTGTCGTGAGGGATCGGGGTTCCCGGCGATGTGAATGGCGACCTCCATTCCCGGTCCCCCCTGCTCAGGTGGGAGTGGCGAGACGGTGTCGAACCCGCCGTAGTGTTCGCCGATGCGACGCAGCACCTCGGCGATGAACGGAGTCGGGCCGAGCGGCTCCTCGGGCTCGGTGCGCTTGCGTCGGAAGATACCCATGATGCATCGGTCCTTTCGGATGTGGATGGGGACCATCGGTTCTGTGGAACAGAGCGGGGCGGGACGCCCAGCGCAGAGACCACGCAGTGCGGGGAGCAACGAGGATCGCATGGCGTGCGCGCCGGGTTGTCGCCCCAGGGTACGCAGAGCGCTCCGCCGCAGAGATGGATCTCCGCCCCGCTGCGACCTCACCACTGGATGTCGAGCATCTCCGCGCTGCGTTCCCAGTGCGCGCGCACCAGCGCCGGGTCGTAGGCCTGCCGATTGGTGTGGCCGACCCTCCCCGGCTTTCCGTAGTACTGCCCCGAGCGCCAGTCCTGGCCAGGCTTCCCCTCGATGAAATGGAGCAGGCGGGCGCCTCCCTGCTCAGGGGTGATGAGGACGAGCCTCTTGAGGGCGCCGTGGTAGATGCGGCGCAGGGGGCTGGTCGTGTCGGAGGCGAAACTCGTGGCGACATTGCCCGGATGGAACGCCACGGAGGACAGCCCGCGGTCGTGGAAGTGGTCGTGGAGTCCCTCGGTGAAGAGGATGTTGGCCAGCTTCGCATCCCCGTAGGCCTTGTTGGGCGTGAAGTCCTTCCAGTTCTCCAGGTCTGCCAGGTCGATGTGGCCGAAGAGCCGCGCGGCAATGCTGGAGGTGTTGACCACGGCCGCGTGGCTGTCGACCAGCTTGTCGATCAACAAGTGGGTGAGCAGGTAGGGCGCAAGGTGGTTGACCTGGAAGGTCTTCTCGAAACCGTCCTGGGTGGGCGTGGGGCCGGAGAAGATCCCTCCGGCATTGTTGGCCAGGACGTCGATGCGTTCACAACTGGCGTCCAGCGCTGCGGCCAGGGCGCGCACCTCGTCCAGACGCGTGAAGTCGGCCAGGTGGTACTCCGCTCCCGTGTCTGCTGCGACCGCCCGGGTCTTCTCGGGTGAGCGTCCGACCAGGACGAGGCGCGTGTCGGAGTCTTCGGCCGCGATCCGGCGCGCTGCTGCCGCGCCGATCCCGTCACTGGCACCGGTGAGGACGATGGTTCGCATGGATGCTCCCTCCTGAGCGGGTCGAGTACCGAGGCTACAGGTCCCGCTTCAGTGAAGCCCCGCGTCGGCCTTGGCCAGACACCAGGAGGTGAACGTGACCTCCAGGCCCGCCCTGGTTGGGGCGCACAGATAGGGCCCGGCCTCCGCGGGGAGGTCGTCGGGCAGGTGGGTGACGCGCACGAGGCGCCAGTCCTCCTCATCCCTGCGGGCCCGGATCGTCACCGCGTCCCCCGACCAACTCAGGCGCAGGGTGATCGCGCCCCCGTTCCACTGGGGCACGGGCACCACCGACCAGTCGGAGAAGCCATCGGTCACCACCGCTCCCACCTGTAGTGCCCCGTCGGCGTACTCGACTCCGGCCTTGATCCAGCGCAGCTCGTCCACCCTCAGGAAGATCCCCGCCTGGTCGAACTGCTGGCAGAAGTCCGCGCGGAAGGTCACCTCCATTCCCCCTCCCGCAGCGAAGTCCGTGACCAGGGCATGTTCGGAGTCGTGGATGAACCCGTAGGAGGTCAACCTCCAGGCGTCCGAGCCCTCGGCGGCCTCCGCCCGCAGGCCGTCCGGGCCCTCATGGGCGCGCACCGGTGGATGGGTCCACCGGCCCGCCTGCCAGGGGATCTGTGCCGGGGAGTGCGCGTCACGCGGACGGGGTGCGGGTGCCCGGGCTGCGTCAGTGCTGCCAGCCTCGCCGCCTCCGGCGTCTCCCGCGCCCTTCGGGGCCCTCCCACCTGCCCGCGTTCCTGCGCTGGTGTGGGCCGATGCGCCCGCAGGCTCCTGACTCGCATTCATGGGAGCGTCCTCGTTTCCGTGTTCTTCGCACTCTCCGCGCCGTATGAGGGAAGCTCGCGGATACCAGGCCCGGCGCCGCCCTCGTCAATGTGTACGATCGTACACATGAGTGCAGACGACGTCGCGGAGGACCTCCGCACCAACCGGGAACGCATGCTCGCAGGCGACCTCTACATCGCCGACAACCCCGACAGCCAACGCATCGCCCACACCGCCATGCGCATGGTCGACAGCTACCACCGCGCAGTCCTCGACGGCGACGACCAGGCCTCCCGCACCCTCCTGGAGCAACTCCTGGGCTCCGTGGGAGAAGGGGTCTACATCAAGCCGCCGCTGGCCGTGGACTACGGCGAGAACATCACCATCGGTGCGCGCACCTTCATCAACTCCAATCTCACGGCCCTCGACGTCGTCTCCATCACCATCGGCGAGGACTGCCAGATCGGTCCCAACGTCCAGCTCCTCACACCCTGGCACCCACTGCCCCCCGGGCCACGCCGGGACAAGTGGGAGGCCGCCAGCCCCATCACCCTGGGCGACAACGTCTGGCTGGGTGGCGGGGTCATCGTCTGCCCGGGCGTGAGCATCGGGGACAACTCGGTGATCGGCGCCGGCTCCGTCGTCACCCGCGACATCCCCGCCGACGTGGTCGCCGTGGGCAGTCCCGCCCGCGTCCTGCGGCAGCTCTGACCCGTGCCCATCGACGAGGGCGGCGCGCCCCGCACCGGGATCGGGCAGGTCGGGCGCCGGTCCCCGGGTGCAGGGGCAGGGGCCTGGAGGAAGCCTGGGGAGGTAGCGGGGCTCACG
>JAKECL010000238.1 GCA_030460725.1 Propionibacterium sp. | reverse complement strand
GGTCCGAGCAGCAGCACGAAGGCGCTCCACCCCATGAGCACCCAGGCCAGCGGCGCCCATCGCGGCAGCCAGGCCACCAGCGCCGCTGCCAGTGCCGGGGCGACGAGGGCGCCCGGGAGGTTGACGAGACCGGCAACCAGGAGGTCCCCCACCCAGTGCCACTCGCCGGTGGCGACCGCGGTGCAGACTCCCATGGCCAAGGCCGCGACGAGGAGGATCACGGCAGCTTCCACCGCCACGACCGTGATCCACACGCCCACCCACCGCGTGCGCGGGACCCCCGACACGAGCACGAGTTCTGTGCGACCGGAGCGTTCCTCCCCGCGCAGCACGAGTACCGCCGAGACGGCGAAGGCCGTGGTCATCACCACCAGGAACCCGAGCAGATAGGTGGAGAAGGACGCGACCAGGTCGTGGGAGGAGACCCCGATCCACGCCGCCATGTCCGGGGAGTCCGCGAGCATGTCCTCCACCGACCGGGCCATGGATCCCGTCAGGGCGGCGGTGAGGACGATGCCGGTCCCCCAGGACAGGAACGAGGGACGCAGGAGGCGCCGCGCCAGGCCTCCGGTCCCCAGCAGGGAGGCTTCCGCGCTGCCCGGACCCCCGCGGGAGGGCAGGAGCCCGGAGCCGAGGTCCCGCCGTTCCGAGAGCACGGCCGCCACTGCGAGGGCCACCACCGTCGCCACCACCGTGAGCGCCAGGGGCCACCACCTCAGGTCGGCGAAGGCCCTGGTCTGTTGTCCCCAGGCGAGCGGTGACAGCCAGGAGAGCCACGATCCCGTCGCGGGTTCCAGCACGTCCCCGACGGCACGCACGGCGAAGGCCGACCCGACGACACCCAGTGCGAGGGCGGAGGCACCACGCGCGGAGGGAGCGAGCTGGGCCGTCACGGCCGCGACCGCACCGAAGAGGAATCCGGTGAGCAGGCAGGACACTCCCAGTGCCACCGAGTCCGCGACCGGGAGATCGTTCCCCACCAGTGCGATGACGACCGTCGCGGACACCACGAGGTCGAGGGTGGCCACGGCCACGAGGGCGGCCACGGCCGGGGCACGACGGGCGGTCACCTGGGCGCGCACCAGCTCGGTGCGGCCTGCCTCCTCGTCGGCGCGGGTGTGGCGGACCGCGCAGAGCACGCTGATGACGGCGATGACGACCAGGAGCATGGTGGTGAGCTCATTGGCCACCACGGGCCCGATGCTGGGCTCGCCGGCACCGAAGAGGGGCCCGGCGATGACGACGGTGCCCGGGCTGTGGGCGAGTGCCGCACGCGCCCCGAGCGCTCCCGGACCGCTGTAGGCGTCGATCACCGCGGCGACGGAGAACCACATGGTCAGCAGGAATCCGAGTCCCCACGCGATGAGCCGCACGCGGTCGCGCCGCAGCGCCAGGCGCACCAGTGTGCCCGCCCCGGTGATCATCGCGTACCTGCCCCGGGGTGCCCACCGAGGGAGCCGTCACGGTCCGATGGTGAGGTGTCCGGTGCGGCCGCTGCGGTGTGGGAGTCGTAGAGGCGCAGGAAGAGCTCCTCCAACGAGGGTGGGGTGACCTGCAGTCCACGCACGTGCGCGGTGGCCATCACGTCGACCACGGCTCCCAGCGCCGCATTGTCGACGTCGAAGCTCACCCGGTCCTCGTCCACCGTCAGGTGGTGGACCCCCGGGAGGCGCCGCAGACGGTCGGGGTCGATGTCGGAGGTGAGGTCCACGGAGGAACGGGTGAGGTGGCGCAGGTCGGCCAGGGTGCCGGACTCCACGTCCGTGCCACCGCGGATGATCGTGACGCTGTGGCACAGCGCCTCGACCTCGCCGAGGATGTGGCTGGACAGCAGTACCGTCCTGCCCCGCTCCCGCAGGGCCCGGACCTCCTCGGTGAAGACGGCCATCATCAGTGGGTCCAGTCCGGAGGTGGGCTCGTCGAACAGGTAGAGCTCCGCATCGGTGAGGAGGGCCGCCACCAAGGCCACCTTCTGGCGGTTGCCCTTGGAGTAGGTGTGCGTCCTGCGCGTCGGGTCCAGCTCGAAGCGTTCGAGCAGTTCGGCGCGTCGGCGCCGGTCGGCCGTGCTGCGGTGCAGGCGGGTGAGGAGGTCGATGGCCTCCCCGCCCGTCAGGTTCGGCCACAGCGTGACGTCGCCGGGGACGTAGGCGAGGCGCCGGTGCAGTTCGACCGCGTCCGCCCACGGGTCCATCCCCAGGACACGGGCCTCCCCCGAGTCGGCCCGTTGCATCCCCAGGAGGATGCGGATGGTCGTGGACTTGCCGGCGCCGTTGGGGCCCAGGAAGCCCGTCACCTCCCCCGGGGGGACGACCAGGTCCAGGCCGTCGAGGGCCTGGACGGTCCCGAACGACTTCCGCAGTGCGCGGGTCTCGATCACGGGTTCACTCATCGGGATCCTCCTGGGTCGGTGACGGTGGTGGGACGGTCCCGGAGTCCAGGTGGGCCCCGAGGAGTTCCGGCCCCGTGAGCAGACCCTGGGTGTAGAGCTCCAGGAAGGGGCCGACGATGCGTCGGTAGAGCTCGTCGAGCTGGTCGGGGAGTCGCGCGAGGTCGATGTGCCCACCCGTGGCGGGCAGACCCAGGAGCAGGGCCCCCAATGAGGACTCCACGAGGACCCGGGCGCGCTCTGCGGGGAACAGGCTCGGCCGTACGGTGCCCATCGCCACCCCCGCCTCCAGGTACTCCAGCGTGGTCGCCGAGAGGCTGTCCACCAGTCGCGCCGTCGACGCGTCACCCGCCTGGAGCTGTCGGATGACGTACCCGATGATCTCGGCATACCCCCCGACCCGGGAAGCCTGGTGGGTGAAGGAGGCGACCCCGGTCATGGGATCCAGTACGGCTGACTTCGCCTCCCCCGTCACCGCCGCGACCCGTGCGTCGCAGGCCGCCCGCAGACCTGCCCGCGACCCGAAGTGGTGGAGGATCAGTGGCGCACTGACGTCGGCGTCCGCCGCGATCGCGCGCAGGGGGGCGTCCAGGCCGTCCTCGGCGAATCGGCGGATGGCCGCCGCGAGGATGCGGTCCGCAGTGGACCCCTCGGTGGTTGAACGCACGTTCAGTACTTTAACACGCGTTCAACACCGCTGTGGGTGTGATCGCCGGGGCGTCCCGAGGCTGCTCCCCGAACTGCGGCGATGCCGCACGCACGGACTGGGTCCGAACTCGCGGGCGCCCTCCACCCGCTCAGGACTCCCGGCCCTGCCCCTGTTCCTGCTCGGCCCACCACCTGCGCAGCTCCTGCTCGGCAGCCTCCGCGCCGAGGGGACCGCGCTCCATGCGCAGCTCCAGGAGGAACTTGCGTGCGGCCCCGACCTCGCGTCCCGGACCGATGCCGAGGATCCTCATGATCTGGTCCCCGTCCAGGTCCGGTCGGATGGAGTCGAGCTCCTCACGGTCACGCAGGTCGGCGATGCGGGCCTCCAGGTCGTCGTAGGCGGCCGACAGCTGCATGGCCTTGCGCCGGTTGCGGGTCGTGCAGTCCGCACGCGTGAGCCGGTTGAGCCTCTCCAGCTGCTCGCCCGCGTCCGTCACGTAGCGGCGCACCGCGGAGTCGGTCCAGGCAGCCTCCCCGTACCCGTGGAAACGCAGGTGCAGGCGCACCAGGAGGACGACGGCGTCGGTGGTGCGGCGGTCGAAGCGCAGGGCCTTCATGCGTCGGCGCGTGAGCTTCGCACCGACCACCTCGTGGTGGTGGAAGGACACGGTCCCCCCCGGTTCGAAGCGGCGCGTGTCGGGCTTGCCGACGTCGTGCATGATCGCCGCGAAGCGCAGCACGAAGTCAGGCGCCGGCACGGGCCCCTCCGGCCCCGTCTCCAGGGCCATGGCCTGGTCGAGCACCGTCAGGGTGTGCTCGTAGACGTCCTTGTGGCGGTTGTGCTCGTCCCTGGTGTCGACGAGGGCGGAGAACTCGGGCAGCACCACGTCACAGACCCCCGTGTGGACCATGAGCTCCAGCCCACGCCGGGGCAGGGGGGAGACGATCAACCGCTCGAGCTCGGAGCGGATGCGCTCCGCGGAGACGATGCCGAGACGGTGCGCCATGGCACCCATGGCGTCCA
>JAKECL010000237.1 GCA_030460725.1 Propionibacterium sp. | reverse complement strand
GGGGGGGGCGGGGGGCCCGCGCGGGGGGGGCCGCGCCGCGGCCCCGGCGCTGCCACTTCTCCACCCCTGCCAGGCCGTCCCGGGCGGCTCCGGCACCCGCGGCCACGGCACCCGGGCCTCCGCCGCCACGCGACGCCCGAGCCGAGGACCGCGGTCCGTCGCGCTCGCGGTCGGGATTCACGAGGGCGCGACCCTGCGCCACCGCCTCCTCGGCCAGGGGTGAGAGGCGGTGGGCGGTGCCGCACATGGCGGCGGGCAGGACCCGCAGCCACAGCCACCATCCCAGCGCGAGGAAGACGCCCGTGATGACGAGCTGGAGCAGGGCCGTCGCCCAGGCCCCGGAGTGCACCGCGCCGGCCATCGCCCAGGGCGCACCGAAGGGCGACCACGCGACGAGGTCGGCGGCGGTGTGGATGTAGCCCGCGTCGAAGTTCTCGGTGAGGAGGTTGATCCAGATGCCCATCGGCGCCAGCACCGCGATGAAGAGCAACGTGGCGACGACGCTCATGAGGTCACGCCGCCCGGCGGTGGACGTCGCCCGGATGCCGAGCCAAGTCGAGGCGACGCGGGCCCAGAGGAAGGACGTCGTCAGGGCGAGGAGGGTCCCGACCAGGGCGACGACGGCGGCCAGGGGGTCCCCTCCGCTCAGCCACACCGCCACGGGGACGAGGGCGACCAGTGTCGTCACCACACCCGAGATGCCCACCGGTGTGGCCGCCACGAGGCCCAGCGCGAAGTGCCGGGAGGGACCGATGTAGGGGGCGAAGCGGCGGGGGTCGAGGGTGTTGTCCATCGAGGCGAAGACGACGGGCACCATGATCCAGCCGAGGACCAGCAGCGCGCCGGCCAGCACGACCAATGCAGCGACGACCTCGAGGTGGCCGGACAGGGTCGCGGCGACCGCGCCCGCGGCCAGTCCGCCGATCACGCCGAGCCCGTAGAGCAGGCCCAGGATCGTCAGCACGACGACCCACACCTGTCGGGTCAGGGAGTTCCAGGTGACGCGGGCCTTGAGGCGGATCAGCTGTGCAACCACGACAGCCCCTCGTCCGAGCGTCGCCCGCCGACCAGCTGGGTGAAGCGGTCGTCGAGGTCCATGCCGTCGGCCACCTGCGCGGTGGTGCCGGCGACCAGGACGCGACCGTGGTTGATGACGGCCACATGCGTGCACAGCTTCTGGACGGTGGCCATGACGTGGCTGGACAGGATGACGGTGCCGCCCCCGGCGACGAAGTCCTGGAGGATCTGGCGGATGTTCGCCGAGGAGACGGGGTCCACCGACTCGAAGGGCTCGTCCAGGACGACGACGGAGGGGCCGTGGATGAGCGCCGCGCCGAGGGCCACCTTCTTCGTCATGCCCGCCGAGTAGTCGGCGATGAGCTTGCGTCCCGCGTCGGCGAGGTCGAGGACCTCCAGCAGTTCGCCCGCCCGGGTGCGGGCGGTGTCCCGGTCGAGGCCGCGCAGCATGGCGACGTGGGTGAGGAAGTCGGGGCCGGAGAGCTTGTCGAGCAGTCGCATCCCGTCGGGCATGACGCCCAGGCGTGCCTTGGCGCGCTCGGGTTCGGCCCAGATGTCGACGCCGTGGACGAACGCCGTGCCGCGGTCGGGGGTGAGGAGGCCGGTGGCCATGGTCAGCATGGTCGTCTTGCCCGCGCCGTTGGGGCCGACGATGCCGTAGAAGGATCCGGTGGGGATGTCCAGGGACAGGTCACCGACGGCGACGAGGTTCCCGTAGACCTTGACCAGTCCCCGCAGGGCCAGGGCCGGGGCGGACCCGGCAGGTGGGGTCACTCCGGTCCCCGCGCCATGGTCGGCGGCGGGTGCCGGGCCCGTCCCCGCGGGGTGGCCGTGGAGGGGTGTCGGGCCCGTCCCGGCGGCGGCGCCCTGCACCCCGGGGACGCTGGCTGGAGGGACGGCCGACGAGCCCCCCTGGCTCGTTCCGGTCGGATCCGTCGAGGTCATGGGTGGTCCCTTCGTCGTGTGTGTCCGTCGCCGCAGTCCGTCTCGAACGGTAGCAGCAGGGGCCTGAGCAGGTCCCCCAGGGCCAGGGCGGCGTCCCCGTCAAGTGGGGCCAGGATCCGGCGCTCACACTCCAGGAGGGACATGAGCGCGTCATCGACGCGTTGCTTGCCCGAGGGCGTGAGGGTGACCAGGACGGCACGGCGGTCCCCGGGCGCGGGAGAGCGCGCCACGAGCCCCGCACGTTCGAGTCGGTCGATGCGGTTCGTCATGGTGCCCGATGACACGAGGAGCTCATTCATCAGCGCCCCCGGGGTCTGCGCATACGGTGCGCCCGCCCGACGCAGCGAGGAGAGCACGTCGAACTCCCACGGCTCCAGGGCCTGGTCGGAGAAGGAGGCACGGCGCTCCAGGTCCAGGCGACGCGCCAGACGTGTCACGCGTGAGAGCACGAGCATCGGCGAGGTGTCGAGGTCGGGGCGCTCCATCTGCCAGGCCGCAACGATGCGGTCGACCTCGTCCTGTGAGGGCGAATTCATGATTCCAAGATACTTGATGTCGAGAGAGCTCATCGGAGGCCTCGCTCCGACATGTGGACATTTTCCAAGATTATTTGCAGGGTGTCTAATGGCTGCATACTCTCATGGTCAAGACACGGTCAAGTGACTGAGCTTGCCGGACTGATCCCAGGAGTTGACATGGCATCCCATCGATCGACGCGTGCGAACCTTCTCCCATTCTGTGCCGCCGGGCTGGTCGCCGCCCTGGCCCTGAGCGCCTGCTCCGGTGGGGCGGACTCCGAGTCCGGTGCCTCGGGCGACGCAGGAGCGGCCAGTGGTGGACTCGACCTCAAGCTGGGCACCATCCTGCCCCAGACCGGATCGCTGTCCACACTGGGGCCGCCCGAGATCGCAGGTGTGGACCTGGCCGTCAAGGACATCAATGCCGCTGCTTCCGGCCTCACTGCCTCGGTGACCCACACCGACTCCGGAGACACCACGACGAACATCGCCACCCAGTCCGCCACCTCCCTGATCTCCCAGGGAGTGTCCGGCATCGTCGGTGCCGCCTCCTCCGGCGTCTCGATGACGATCATCGACCAGATCACCTCCGCAGGGGTCGTGCAGATCTCCCCGGCCAACACCTCGCCCGACTTCACCGACTACGACGACAACGGCTTCTTCTGGCGCACCGCCCCCTCCGACGTCCTCCAGGGACAGATCCTGGGCAACAAGGTGATCGAGGACGGCAAGAAGAATGTCGCCATCCTCTACATGAACGATCCCTACGGCATCGGTCTGGCCGGCGAGCTCAAGAAGACGCTCGAGAACGCGGGCGTCACGGTGGCGGCAGACATCACCTATGACCCCGCGGCGTCGAACTTCACCTCCGAAATCGGTCAGGTCCTGGGGACCAGCCCGGATGCACTCGTGGTCATCGGCTTCGAGGAGTCGAAGGTGATCTTCTCCAATCTGGCCACGTCCGGCTACGACTTCGCCAACGTGTACGGCACGGACGGGAACTACGGGCTCATGCAGCCCGGGGACCAGCCTGACATCGCGGGGGCCCAGTTCACGGTTCCCGGTGTGAAGGCGCCGGAGGACTTCCAGGCGAAGCTGCAGGAGCTGGTGAAGTCGCAGGGTTCTCCTGAGCTCACCACCTTCACCTACGCGGCGGAGTCCTACGACGCGGCCGTGCTGATGGCCCTCGCCGCGCTGCAGGGTGGCGCCACCGATGGTGCGACCATCCGGGACAACCTCAAGGCGGTCTCGGAGGAGGGCACCAAGTGCACGACCTTCAAGGACTGCGCTGACCTGGTGGCGGCTGGCACCGACATCGACTACGACGGTCTGTCGGGGCCGATCTCCTTCTCCGACAAGGGAGACGTCACCGAGGCGACGATCTCCATCTTCAAGTACTCCACGGGCAATGAGTCCGAGTGGGTCGACGGAGTGACCGGCAAGCTCTCCTGAGCAGGGGAGCGACTGCAGGGAGGGGCGCCGGGCGGCGGACGGGGGCCCCCCCCCCCCCGGCCAAATAGGGAGCGGGGGGGGGGGGCCCGACCGCGCGCCCCGGGGGGCGGCCCCCGCAGGGGGGGA
>JAKECL010000236.1 GCA_030460725.1 Propionibacterium sp. | reverse complement strand
TGAGGTGTGAGAGGCCGGAGCCTCCTCCTGCCTGTCCCCGAGGTTGGGCAGGGGGGCGGGTGGACCGGGGTCGGCGTCGATGGTGTGTCGGAACGCACACCTGTTAGCCTGAGCGCGGTGGTCCACCCGAAGGAGGTTGCGCCGGTGTCAGGAATCGAATTCGACCGTGAGGCCGTCGGTGTCAGTGCAAAGGCGGACTGGGGGGACGCCGAGGAGTTCGCCCGCATCGGCAGCTTCATGGCCTCCATTGTCACAGCCACCAGCGCCCGGGACCTTCCCGAAGGCGACAATGCCGGGGTCAGCGCCTTGAGGACCGCACTGTCGGAGTTCCGCAACACCATGAGATGGGTGGTCCTGGAACACGGGGACGCGTGCGCGGTCCTCGGATCTGGACAGGAGTCTGCCATCGCAGACTTCGATTCGACGGAGTACCAGAACACGGAAGACTTCCGGGCAGTCGTGGCCCGCATGGAGGGCTGAGTGATGACTGGCAAGGACGTGATGCCCCTGCCCCCTGACATCCGCGCCCAGGCCGAGGAACTCGCCCGGGACTTCGAGACCGTGGGAGCAGCCGTCGCCCACACGCAGGTGGCCGCCACCTCCCCCGGCGGGGTGCCGGGATGGCTGGGAGAGTCCGCGGACGCCTACACCGACGAGATCCGCCGCCTGGGTGACCACGCCCGGGAGCTCTCCGGCAGCTTCGCCGCACCTGCGAACGCCCTGCGCACGTGGTCCGATGAAACCGGACTGGCCGTGGACTCCCGGGTCCCGGAGCTGTGGCGACGCTACGACGAAGCAGAGGCGCGGTACCAGGCGGCGTTGGCGGACCTCCGGCATCGGGATCAGGACAGTCTGCTGCCCCGGGCCTACTCGTGGATCGAGGGTGGCGAAGAGGGGATGATCGCCCGGGAGCGCGCCGCTGTGCAGGCCAGGGTGAAGGCGGAGTACCGCAGGGAGATGGAGCGCCTGGATGCGTCTGCCCAGGAGGCGGCCGCAAGCGTGCGGGGTGTGCTCGACCAGGTGGCGGGTGCCGGAAGTGCCGATGGCGGTCGCAGTGCGGTGGGCGCCCGACTCTTCGACGACATGCCGCTGGTGGATGGACAAGCGACCTGGGAGCATGCACAGGAGGTCGCACCGGACATCGCCAGGGTGATGCTCGACCAGGACCTGTCCCCGGACGAACTCCAAGTCTTCCGCGACCGCTACGCCGATCTCCTGCATGACCCCTTCTACGTCAATGCGCTCCAGGAACACGTCACGCCGCAGGACCTCGCCGAGTTCTCACTCAAGGTTGCGGGAACGGCCCCGATGGTGGAGGACGGTGTGGGGAGCGAGGTGCTCCGAGCAGTCGGCACGGCGCTGGTGCTGTCCACGGGGGGCACGAACCTGGAGGGGGGCGCAGGTTCTCAGACCTCCTTCGAGACGGCGCGGGCGGGACTGATCACGCAGGACGGCTCCACAGTGGAGGAGAACCGTGGGGAGTGGATGGAGCAGTTCAAGGAGGCGGGGCGCACCCTCCATGATCGATCCGATCTCAGTCCGGCCTTCACCTGGATGGAGATGACGGGCTACGAGGTGTTCTCCCAGCTGATGGGGGCAGCGGCTCAGGAGAACCCGGAACTGGCCCTGGGACCCGCCTTCTTCGACGATCCCTCAGGTGGTCGCTCGGTCGCCGCGGACATTGTGGCCTGGGACAACGAGGTGAAGGAGTACAGGCAGCTCCACGGCTACCGCAGTGGTCCTCTCCTCTTCCCCGACGGTGTGAGCACCCGGGATCCGCTCCACTCCATGTACCTGCTGATGGATCGGCCCGACTCCCTGGACCTCGACACCGCCGATGCGGCGCTGGTTGCGGCCGACCGGGGACGACTTGACGCCATCCAGCGTTTCCTCACGACGGACACGCCATTCGACGTCGACACGAACTGGGACGGTGAGGTCACGCACGGGGAGAAGCGCGGTGACGTCGTCATGCCGGACGAGAAACCGGTGGACATGACGCGCTACCTCACCGGACTCCGCCAGAGCGGGGGATACGGAGGGACCTACCACGGTTTCCAGGACGGGGGAGAGGCCTTCGGGGAAGCGATCCAGCAGGCCTCGGAGACCGGCAGGTACCCGGAGCCCAGGGCCGAGGACTATGCACGTCCGGAGGACTTCACGCAGGCACACAGGAGCTGGGAGTCAGGCCGGGAGGCGTTCTCCGACCGCCACGACCGGGCCACCCAGATCGCGGGCAACTTCCTGCTGGGATACCAGGACGGGCTGGATGCCGACTTCAACGTCAGCTGGGTGGGGGACACCGACACGGTTGACGGGCAGGACGTGTTCGGTCACTCGAACCCGGCATTGCGCTCCTGGGCGGGCGTGATCCTGGCACCCCACGTGGGTGGCATCACCGACAGTCTCTCGGGCCTCTACACGGGTACCGGTGTCGCCGGTCTGGGCCCCGACGGCCACAGGTTCCAGTTCGACGCAACCATGGCCAACAAGATCCTGGGTGCCAACGGAGTCCTCGTCGACCTGGGATTCGACAACCCGGAAGTCGACGAGCACGGCACCACGGACAAGTCCGATGACACCTACATCGGTGGACGGGCACCCGCCATTGACAACATCCTCACCGCGGCGAGACAGGGATTCGAGGCCGACCTGCGTGCCGCGCTCACCGCAGGGGACTCGGGCGTGCGTGCGGCCGACCGCTGGGCCCCCCTCATCGAGGCGGCCTTCACCGCTCCCGAGGAGGCGACAGGTGAGGCGTTGCGTGCCCTCGACGCGCGCAACGAGCGATGGCAGGGACTGGTCTCCGCAGGACTCGGTGCGGTGCCTTTCGGTGACATCGTGAGCGACAAGGTCGGGAGTTGGGCCATCGGTCAGGTGAAGGACAATGCACTGACGCCGACCCTGGATGCGCTCCTGTCCACCGACAACGCCTCCGCGACTCCGGGACAGGTCGTCGAACGCGGTGAGATGGCGGAGACCTACATGAGGGACACGGTCTACAGGTCCCTCACCAGCCACGGAACCTTCCCCGATGGGCCGGATTCGCCTGCGAACTACTGCCTCGGCCTTGAGTCGGACCGCTCCTTCGTCTCATCCGACGGCCGTGTCATCCCCTACGACCGGATGCAGCCGAGTCAGAGGCGCGAGTTCGAAACCTACCTCCTGGACACCCTGGCTGGCACGGACAATGCGCAGACTGTCCAGCAGACGGGCGAGGCCCTCAACCGGGCGGGCATCGAACGCGGGGAGGCCCGAACCCTGGGCGGGGGACAGTGAGGTCGGGGATGCCGGGGAGAGGCCCCCGACGGATGCACATCGCCCTGGTGGGACTGGCGATGCTGGCCTGCATCATCGGTGGGTGCGCACCCAGCAGTGCGCCCTCCGGTGGGCAGCCGGGGGAGCCGACGCCGTCCGTGTCTGCACAGGAGGCGACCTCCGAGACCGCCGACGACTTCACCATCGACGTGCCGTCTGGATGGGTGAGGGTCGGGACTCCGAGTGGTCCGTTCTCCCTGGCTCTGGCCCGTGACGACCACGACACCGGTGCGGGGTACGGCCTCACGGTGCGGCGGTCCTCACCGGAAGAGCTCAGGCGCACGCGCTGGGCGCCGGCCTCGGGACCGGTCGTCATCGACGTGCACGAGTTCCGGGATGCGGCGGCGCGGGACGCCCGCGAGACGGAGGGGGTCTCCGAGGTCACCGTCCTGACTGATCGGGAGATCGGAGACGCAGTGGCCAGTGGGATGTCGGTGGTCGGCATCGACGGTGACGTCCTGGCGACCTGGCAGGAGTGGTTCGTATGGCGTCATGACGGCTTGTGGGAGATCGTGGTCAGTCCGGGCGGACAGGCGGGAGAGGTACCCGTCGAGCTCTCCGACGCCCTGGACACCGTCAGGTGGACCACACCGGGTGGCGCGCAGTCCTGAGCGCTCGGCCCCCAGACGTGCAGTCACGGGGCACGAGAGACCGGGAACCACCCCGCTGAACCCGTCACGAGATCCTGTGGGAGGCGCAGGTCGGCTGCGCAGAGCGTTGCCCCCCTCCCACTGCCTGGTCC
>JAKECL010000235.1 GCA_030460725.1 Propionibacterium sp. | reverse complement strand
TGCAGAAGGTCTTGTGGAGGTTCAGGTGGGAGACGTCCCCACCGAATCGTCCCGGTCGCGCGAGCCCCACCAGGGCATTGAGGTTCGCCCCGTCGATGTAGACCTGTCCACCGGCGGCATGGACCAGGTCGCAGACCTGGGTGATGTGAGCCTCGAAGACGCCGTGGGTGGAAGGATAGGTGACCATGACGGCGGCGACGTGGCCCTGGTGGGCGGCGAGCTTCGCGCGCAGGTCATCCACGTCAATGGCTCCGTCAGGCGCGGTGCCCACGGCCACCACCTCCAGCCCCGCGAGAGCCGCGGAGGCGGCGTTCGTGCCGTGCGCGGAGGCGGGGATCAGGCAGACGCGGCGCTCAGGGTGGCCGGTGGACTCCTGGTAGAGGCGGATCGCCTGCAGGCCCGCGTACTCGCCCTGGGAACCACCGTTGGGCTGCAGGGACACTGCCGCGTAGCCGGAGATCTCCGCCAACCAGGACTCCAGGTCGCCGATCAGGGCCTGCCAGCCCTGCGTCTGGTCGGCGGGGGCGAAGGGGTGGATGTCGGCGAAGCCGGGCCAGGAGATCGCCTCCATCTCCACCGCCGCATTGAGCTTCATCGTGCACGAGCCCAAGGGGATCATCGTGCGGTCCAGTGCCAGGTCGCGGTCGGCCAGGCGGCGGAGGTGACGCATGAGGGCGGTCTCGGAGCGGTAGCGGTGGAAGACCGGGTGGGTGAGGTAGGTGCTGGAGCGGCGCAGGTGGACGGGCAGGTGGTCGGTGGCTGGGACCGAGGCGGAGGTCGGCGCATCGGGCGCGACCGGGGCGTCGACGAGGGCGGCCCCGGTGGAGGCTCCCGTGCCCGCGGGACGCTCTGCGCCACCCGTGCCCAGTGCCTCCAGGTCGGCTGGTGCGGCGCCTGTGGGCACGCCGAAGGCGGTGAGGACGTCGTCGACGTCCACGTCCGTGGTCTCCTCCGAGGTCGACACCGACACAGTGGTGGCGTCCACGCGACGGATGTTGATGCCCGCACGCTCGGCTGCGGAGACGACCTCGGCTGCGGCGCCCTCGTCGGCGAGCGCGACGCGCACGGTGTCGAAGAAGGAGTCGCTCACCGGGGTGAGGCCGTGGGCGGTGAGCGCGTCGGCCAGGCGAGCGGCGTGGGCGTGGGTGCGCTCCGCGATGGCGCGGATCCCCTCGGGCCCGTGGTGGACGGCGTACATGCCCGCGACGATGGCGAGCAGCGCCTGGGCCGTGCAGATGTTGGAAGTGGCCCGCTCGCGGCGGATGTGTTGCTCGCGGGTCTGGAGGGCCAGGCGAAGGGCGGGTGTGCCCGCGTCGTCGTGGGAGATGCCGACCAGGCGTCCGGGGATCTGGCGGGTGAGGGCGGTGGTGACCGCCATGTAGGCGGCGTGGGGGCCTCCGAAGAACAGGGGCACACCGAAGCGTTGGGTGGAGCCCACTGCGATGTCCGCACCGATCTCCCCGGGCGGGGTGATGAGCGCCAGGGAGAGGATGTCGGCCACGACGGTGACGAGGGCACCGCGCTCGTGGGCGGCGGCGACGACGGGTGCCCAGTCGGCGATGCGCCCGGAGTCACCCGGCTGCTGGATGATGACGCCGGCGAATGCTCCCTCCGGGAGGCCGTCGGAGAGGTCGGCCTCGACCAGGTCGATGTCAGCTGCCCGCGCCCTGCCCCTCAGGACCGCCAGGGTCTGGGGGAAGACGTCGGTGTCCACCAGCACGGGGGCGTCGCGGTGGGCGCGGTTGGCGCGGCGCATGAGGAGCATGGCCTCCGCCGCGGCGGAGGACTCGTCCAGCAGGGAGGCGTTGGCCACCGGCAGCGCCGTCAGGTCGGCGACCATCGTCTGGAAGGTGATGAGTGCCTCCAGGCGGCCCTGGGAGATCTCAGGTTGGTAGGGGGTGTAGGCGGTGTACCAGCCGGGGTTCTCCAGGACGTTGCGGCGGATGACGGCAGGGGTGACCGTGCCGGAGAAGCCCTGGCCGATCATCTGGCGCATCGGCCGGTTGCGGGAGGCGAGGTCGCGCAGCTGCGCGAGGACCTCCTGCTCGGTGGCCGGTGCAGGCAGGTCCAGGGGGGAGCGGGTGCGGATCGAGGCCGGGAGCGCGGCCTCCACCAGGGACTCCAGGCTGGGGTGGCCGATCCGGTCCAGCGCCCGGGCGAGGTCGGCGTCGGCAGTGAGGCCGATGTGGCGGATGGTGAAGCCATCGTCAGTGGGTGTGACCATCAGGGACCTCCGGGGCAGGGCTGGACCGACCTGACCACTGTACGTCCCGGTCGCGCCGGAATGGTGGGGCGGGGCACGGATGCCCACGGAGGACCTACCGGATGTCTGCGATGTCGGGGTGAACGGTGACGTCGTACTTGAGGCGGGGAGGCTGTCCGTTGGTGAGCCCGGCGAAGTGGACGGCGCCGGTGGGGGTGCGTCCCTGCTTCCAGGCCTGCTCGATGGCTGCCTCCTCGCTGGGACGGTGATGGGCCCCGCTGTGGTGGAGGGCCAGGATCCGGCGGCCTTCCTCGCGTGTGCTGGTCAGCTCGACCCTGATGGTCGGCACGTCCCCCACCTCCGTGTGCAGTGCCCTGCAGGCTGCGACCACTCGGCGCCGCCCGGGTGGCAGAGGTGTCGTCGGGGGGCCTGGGGGATGATCGCTGTGAACTCAACTTATCAATGTCAAGGTCGATGATCAATGGGCTACCATCGATGCCATGGCACGACGCGCCGACCCTGCCCGCGGCAGGCCTGTCTCCGATGGCGCTGCGTCGATCAGTGCCACTCACGCGCCGGGTGGCGTGTGGCTGCGTGACCTTGCGCCCACACGTCCACGCCGGAACCTCACCCGCGAGGAGATCGTCACCCAGGCGATCGCGCTCCTGGACGACCACGGTGTCCAGGGACTGACGATGCGCGCAGTGGCCGAGCGCCTGGGTGTGACCTCAGCTGCGCTCTACTGGCATGTCCAGACCAAGGAGGACGTGCTGGACCTCGCCTTCGACCAGGTCTTCGCCTCAGTGGAGCTCCCACCCCGGGACGGGCCGTGGCGCCTTCAGGTACGCACCCTCCTGTCCCGGTGGCGTGCGGCCATGCTCGCCCACCCCTGGTCCACAGCCCTGGTCAACCGGCCCATGCTCGGACCCCACGTGCTGGAGCGCACGGAGTACCTCCACGCCGCCCTGGCACGAGCCGGCCTGACGGGCACGGAACTGGTCGCTGCGGCGCGCGTGCTGGCGAACTTTGTCATCGGAAACGCGGTGGTCGAGTCCAGTCGGCCCCTGCTGGGCGCCGACCCTGACCGGGAGGGCCTGCCTCCACAGGCCCATGTCGCCGACCAGGGGCGCTACCCCACACTTGTGCAGGTCGGGCACTTCGCTCAGGAGGAGGTCCATCCGGATCGGATCTTCGAGCTCGGTCTCGACATGGCCCTGACCGGGGTGGCGGCACGCCGGTAGCTCTGAGTTGTCCGGTTCGGGGCCAGGTACCCCAGCAACGAGCCGCTGGAGTTCCCCGGGAGGTCCAGCTCCCTCCTCGCTTCGTCGAGTGGCCTGATCCGGCGTCTGGTGACCGGATCGGTGACCAGACGGTTTCCGCGAGGTGCGGTGTGTGGTCGTCACTGTCTGGGGGCGTGCGCACGCGACCCCGAGCCTCTCAGCGACGCGGGCGAGCGTGAGATGGCCGGCGACGTGTCCGGGCAGGGTCCACCACAACCCGCCACGTCACCGCGTCCCGGGGGACGTGTCCGCAACCGCACCGGTGACACTGTGCGTCGCCGCCCACGACACGGCACGCCAGCACTGCCTGGCCGGGCCCGATGCGTTGCGCGATCGCGATCGGCCCGAGTTCATCAAGTCGGCCGGGACGTCGTCAGGCCAGCAGCCGCAGAGGTGGCGCCAGGCACGTCGTGGTCCACCGGATGTCAGGCGTGGGAGCCTTCATCCCCGGGAGACCTCGACACATCTCGCCACTGGCGCGCCGCATCACGCCGACCATGTGGCTCTTCGGGGTCTCGCCCCAGTTGCTGTTGCGCGATTTCCCGCGCCATACCAGGGGTCATGCCCCATCTGGGGAA
>JAKECL010000234.1 GCA_030460725.1 Propionibacterium sp. | reverse complement strand
CGCGCGGGCCCTCGCCCGGAACCGGCACCTCGCCGTCCTCGGCCAGCGTCGTCACCGAGAGCTGGAACTCCTGGGCGGGCCCGAGGAAGCGATCGGTCGCCCCCGGGAGCGCTCAGGTCTCCGCGGCTGGGCCTGGGGTCAGCGCAGGAGCTCAGCCACCTGGAAGGCCATCTCCAGGGACTGCTGGTGGTTGAGCCTGGGGTCCACCAGTGTCTCGTAGCGCTCCTCCAGGGAGGACTCGTCGAGCTGTTCGGACCCACCGATCACCTCGGTGACGTCATCACCCGTGAGCTCCACGTGGATCCCCCCGGGCACGGTCCCCACCTGCGCATGGGCCTCGAAGAAGCCCCGGACCTCATCCATGACCGTCTCGAAGGAGCGCGTCTTGTACCCCGTGGAGGAGGTGATGGTGTTGCCGTGCATGGGGTCGGTGGTCCAGGTGACGGGACGCCCGTCGGCCTTGACGGCCTCCAGCAGGGGAGGCAGGAGGTCGCGGATACGGCCCGCCCCCATCCGCGTGATGAACGTCAGCCGACCCGGCTCCCCCTCGGGGGTGAGACGGTCCATGAGGTCGATGACATCGCGCGGGGACGTGCCCGGTCCCAGCTTCACCCCGATGGGGTTGCGCACCCGACTGAGCAGCTCGACGTGGGCGCCCTCCAGGTCGCGGGTCCGCTCCCCCACCCACAGGAAGTGACCGGAGGTGTCGTAGGGGTCCCCGGTGCGCGAGTCGATGCGGGTCATCGCGGACTCGTACTCCAGGAGCAGCGCCTCGTGGGAGCTGTAGAGGTCCACCTCGCGCAGGGATTCGAAGTCGGCTCCGGCCGCCTCCATGAACTTCACGGCGCGGTGGATCTCCCCCGCCAGTGACTCGTAGCGCGCGTAGGCAGGATTCTGGGTGAAACCCCGGTTCCAGTGGTGGACCAGTCGCAGGTCGGCGTATCCACCCTTGGTGAACGCCCGGATGAGGTTGAGCGAGGCCGCCGCGTGCTGGTAGGTCTCCAGGAGTCGGTGCGGGTCGGGGGTGCGTGCCTGCGCGGTGAACTCGTGAGCGTTCACCGCATCCCCCCGGTAGGAGGGCAGCACCACGTCGCCCCGGGTCTCCATGTCGGAGGAACGGGGCTTGGCATACTGTCCCGCGATCCGCCCGATCTTGACGACGGGCAAGGAGGCGCCGTAGGTGAGGACGACCGCCATCTGCAGCAGTGTCTGGATCTTGAGGCGCAGGTGGTCAGCGGTGGACTCCACGAAGGTCTCCGCACAGTCCCCGCCGGTCAGGACGAAGGCCTCGCCGCGACCCGCAGCCGCCAGATCTGCTCGCAGGTCGTCAACCTCCCCGGCGAACACCAGGGGCGGGCGGGAACGGAGATCGGCCGTGACGGCTCGCACCTCGGAGGCATCGGGATAGCTCGGCTGCTGGAGGGCCGGATGGGTCCGCCAGGTGTCCCACGGTGCCGTCTCGGGCGCCACGGACTCCCACAGCTCGGGCATCTCCTGACGCAGTGGGGGCTGTCCACCCCCATTCCCCGCGCCCCTCCAGGGCAGCCGGGCGCTCACTGGTGTGCGGGGGCGACGGGCTGACCGATGCCCGCCATGAGGTCGAGGAACCACTGCTGGGAGATGTCGAAGGGCTTCCCTCCGGCGATGCGCGGGAAGGCGATCGCGCACAGGCGGTCGCCGTTCTCCTCGTCATGTCCGATCACGCCGGATTCGCCCTTGAGTGCGCACTCCACGGCCAGGTCCGTCATGGACTTGATGAGGCGCAGGTCATCGGCATTGGCGTGCCAGGCGCGGGAGAAGTACCCCGACTTCTGGACCATGACCTTCTCTGCCCCGATGCGCTCGGCGAACTGCTTGGCGAACCACTGGCCGGGGTTGATGGTGTCCAACTTCACGTGGCCGAAGGGGTCACGCTCGACCTCCTCGCCACGCGCCTCCTTCTCCGCAATGATCTCGGGCACGCCGGCGCCCTCGGAGAGGAAGATGTTGACGTTGCCGACCTCGTCCATGACGGTGCGCAGGCGCGCGGCCTCCGCTTCGATGTCGATGGCCATCTCGGGCAGGAAGACGGCGTGGACGTCCCAGCGCTCGGGGGTGAGCCCGATGGAGGGCGCCCACTCCTGCTGGGACACCCAGGTGTGGTAATCGGTGGCGGACTGGGCGGTGAGGTAGCCGCAGTTGCGTCCCATGACCTCGTGCACGATGAGCATGCGCGGGTTGGAGCGGTGCTCCCCGATGACGTGCTGGGCGAAGACGGAGGCTTCCTCCGCGGCAGTCCAGGCTCCCAGCGACTGGCGGATCGGGATGATGTCGTTGTCGATGGTCTTGGGCAGGCCGACGACCGTGAGGTGGTAGTCGTGCTCCTCCAGGTAGGCCGCCAGGTCCGCGGCCGTGGTGTTCGTGTCGTCCCCACCGATGGTGTGCAGGACGTCCACGCCGTCGCGGCGCAGCTGCTCGGCTGCAACCTCCAGGGGGTTCTCGCCCTCCTTGACGAGGCCGCGCTCGACCAGGTTCTTCGCATTGGTCAGCTTGACGCGGGAGTTGCCGATGGGCGAGCCACCGAAACGGTGGAGGATTGCTGCATCGCGGCGGGCCTGGTCGTCGACGACCACGTAGTTGCCGGTGAGCAGACCGTGGTAGCCATACTGGTAGGCGATGATCTCGACATCCGGGTCGATCTCGTTGTAGCGCTCGATGAGGCCACCCACGGCCGAGGACAGGCAGGGGGCGAAGCCACCGGCGGTGAGCAGGGCGACACGACGGACCGACATGGGGAGGCACCTTTCGCGGAAGTTCGGGCGGGCGGGTCCGCCCGCGCATGAGCGGTGCCCAGTCTAGCGGCCACCCCTGCCCTGCGAGGGCGACGTCAGTCCTGCGGACAGCGCCGTCCCCCCCGGCCGCTGCAGGTCGCCCCGCAGGAGTGGCCACCTGCGCACGGGCGTCGCCCTCGTCAACGGCTGTGCGGGGAAGCGGAGGTCAGCGGGCGTCGGAGTCCGGTGAACCGGGGTCCGACGGACCGGGGGCCGATGAACCGGTGTCCTCGGAGCGGGAACTCTCCGAGGGGGTGGCCCGGGCGTCCGTCTCCGCGGAGTTCGGCTCCGCAGCGCTGGTGTCCGCAGCGCTTGTCTCCTCGGGTCGACCGGGGACCTCGATCTCCGGCGCCACACGACCACCCGGCGCCGGGCGGCCATTGGTGGGGACCGGCCCTTCGAAGGTGCCTTCCTCCGCCATCTTGGCCTTGACGTCGGCGGCGTAGAGGTCCACGTACTCCTGACCGGAGAGCAGCATGAGGTTGTACATGATCTCGTCGGTGATGGCGCGCAGCACGTAGCGATCCTTGGACAGACCCCGGTAGCGGGAGAAGTCCAGGGGCTTGCCGATGACCATGCCGATGTCCGTGCGTGAGGGCACGCGCTGACCGATGGGCTGGGCGGCGTGGGTGCCGATCATGGCGACGGGGATGACGGGAGCACCCGACAGCAGGGCCAGACGTGCCACGCCGGTCTTCCCGCGGTAGAGACGCCCGTCGGGGCTGCGCGTGCCCTCGGGGTAGATCCCGAAGAGCTCACCACGCCCGAGCCTGTCCAGCCCGGCCTTCAGTGCTGCCTCGGAGGCGCGTCCGCCGGAGCGGTCCACGGGGATCGTGCCCACAGCCCGCATGAACTCCTTGGTGGCCCACCCCTTCACACCGGTGCCCGTGAAGTAGTCAGCCTTCCCCATGAACACGAGCTCACGGTCGAGCATCATCGGCAGGAACACGGAGTCCCACACGGCATTGTGGTTCGAGGCAAGAATTGCCGGGCCCTGTGCGGGCACGTTCTCCTTGCCCCGAATCCACGGCTTGTAGGCGGTGCGCAGCACTGGGCCGCCGGTGGCTTTCAGGGCCTGGTAGAAACCCACGGATCCTCCTGATGACTCCCCCGGGTGCGGACGAACTAGTATCCACTCTATGACGTCCGGGCCCGCTTCGACGCCACATGGCGCCCCCGGCCCCCGCGTACCCGCGAGGATCCGCCCGTGACGGGCCCAGATCCGCTCCGCACCCCGGGCAGCGCCTCCCCCCCCCTCGCCGACACGACACCCGCGCCCGCGC
>JAKECL010000233.1 GCA_030460725.1 Propionibacterium sp. | reverse complement strand
CTCCCGGGAAGCGGGACGCGGTGGCGAGCGGGGGAGGGCCGCAGGGAGGGGACCCAGGCATCGCGGATCTCGACATGTGCCCCACGCCTGCCGGGATTGGTGACCGTGACCTGCGAAGTCGTGGTCTCATCCGCGCGGATGGGGCCACTTACGCGCCGCTCGATGCGCAGCTCCCGCGGCGAGACGGCGACCACCATGTCGACCAGGCACACGACGGCCACCAGCCCCACCCAGCCCCAGACCAGGGCAGTGGAGGGTGCCAGGACCACCGCCACCACACCGAGTGCCACCAGCAGCGCGGCGCGACCCGAGATGGCCATCAGCGCGGGACCGCGACGCTGGCCAACAGCCCCTCGACGACGCTGCGCGCCGTGATGCCCTCCAGATCGGCCTCGGCGCGCATGGAGACGCGATGGGCCAGGGTGGGCACCGCCATCGCCTTCACGTCGTCCGGGGTGACGAAGGAGCGGCCCTGCAGGAATGCCCAGATCCGGGAGGTGCGCAGCAACGCGGTCGCGCCGCGCGGGGAGACACCCAGCCGCAACGAGGGCGAGACCCGCGTGGCCTGCACCAGATCGACGATGTAGCCGATGATGGCCGGTTCCACGACGACGCGGGCTGCGTGGGCGCGAGCGGCAGTGATGTCCGCGGGACCCGCCACCGCGCGCACTCCGGCCGCTCCCAGTGCCAGGGGGTCGAAGCCCGCCTGGTGACGGGAGACGACTTCGATCTCGACGGCCCGGTCGGGCAGGGGAAGGTCAAGCTTGAGCAGGAAACGGTCCAGCTGCGCCTCGGGCAGGGGATACGTGCCCTCGTACTCCACGGGGTTCTGGGTGGCGATGACCATGAAGGGGTCGTCGAGGCGATGGGTCTGACCGTCGACGGTGACCTGGTGCTCCTCCATGGCCTCCAGCAACGCGGACTGGGTCTTGGGGGGCGTGCGGTTGATCTCGTCGGCCAGCAGGAGGTTCGTGAAGACCGGCCCCGGGCGGAACTCAAAGGAGGACGTCCTCGCATCCCACACCAGGGAGCCGGTGATGTCGGCCGGCATGAGGTCCGGGGTGAACTGGACCCTGGACATGCGCATGTCCAGGGCGGTGGCCATCGAGCGGACCAGCAGCGTCTTGGCGACCCCGGGCACGCCCTCCAGCAGGGCATGACCCCCTGCCACCAGGGCGATGATCAGACCCGTGACGGCGCCCTCCTGGCCGACCACGGCCTTGGCGATCTCGGATCGCAGTGCCACCAGGGACTCCCTGGTGCGACGGGCCTCACCCTGGAGGTCGGGTTGCTGGGCGGGTGCGGTGTCCGGGCCCGGGTCAGGTCGGGGCCCCGGGTCCTGCGGTTCCGGGGCGTGCTGTGGGGGTTCAGTCATGACGGATGTCCTCCTCCAGTCGGGTGAGTTCTGCGGCCAGGTCCACCAGGGCCCGGTCGGAGTCAGGGGGCGGGCCCCACAACAGGTCCTGGGCCCGTCCGGGGGCGACACCGGCTCGGACGAGGGCGGCGTGGAGTTCCTCGGGTGGTGCCGACTCCGCGACCGCGAGCCTGCGAGCCACCCGCCTGGCGGTCCCGGCCCGCAGGGCGCGGGCGGCGTGGGCGCGATCCCCGGCACGACGCAGGAGTCTCCCGCGTCCCACGACGGTCTCGGCCGCCGGAACCGCGCTGGGCAGTTCCTCAGGCACCAGACGACCCAGGCGTCGCCCTCGTGCCACTGCAGCGGTCAGACCCGCAGCGCACAGGAGGAACACCGAGGGAAGGAGCCAGGCAGGGGTGGCGACGGCCTCGTCGGTGAGCGTGTCCGAGAAGTCGGCCAGGTACCACACGACCCGGGGGGTGCGCGCGATCGCATTGATGGCCAGGGCGGCATTGCCGAACTCCGAGACGGTGCCGTTCCTCAGCAGGCGGGAGTCCGGGATGACTGCCTGGAACCCCTCCGAAGTCGTGCGTTCGGCATAGGCGGAGGAACCCTGGCCCAGGTCATAGCATCCGCGCCACCCCTGGCCCGTGGGGAGGACCCCGTAGGAGCCCTTCGTGACGGCACCGGCCGTGCGGGGTGCAGCCATCGGGCACCCCGGATCCACGGCGACAGGCTGTCCCGACGGGGTCTGTGGGCCCGAGGCCTCGGGTTCCAGTCCAGGCAGGACATCCCCGTAGGACTGCTCGGTGCCGACCATGACCAGGTGGTCCACCTCCTGCAGGGCCGCGGCGACCTCGTCGGAGGCAGAGCCGGGGAAGACCACCACCAGAGTGGTCTCGGGGTCCTCGGCCAGGCGCACGGCCTCACGTGCGCCCGATGCCTCCACGACCTCGATGCCACGGTGGCGCATGACCTGGACCAGGGCGCGCGCTCCGGAGTCGGAGGTGTTGGTGGTGGACAGCGGCCGGGGGTCCTCGGAGGTGCCGGGCAGGAACGTGGCCGCGAGCAGGCAGGCCACCAGGATCACGAGGATGACCAGCAAGGGGCGGGCCGCACGCAGGCTGCGGCGGGCGGTCGGGGTGACGACTGTGGAGACGGTGTGGCTCATCGAGTGTTCACCACCGGGGCGGGGGTGCGTACGAGGGCGGCCCAGTCCGCGTCGTGCAGCGCGTGGAGACGGGCGTGGTCCTCGCGGGTGGCGTGGGTGTCCCCGTAGCGCACCGCATCGAAGAGATCGGCGGACCACCGCAACTCCGCCTGGGACCCGGGCCGTGCGTCTCCTGCCTGGGAAGCGGCTTCACGCGCGGTCAACCCCGGGGTCTCGCGCAGCGTGCCGGACTCCGCCAGCAGGAGGACCAGGACCCGGAATGCCCACACCACCGCCGCATCCCAGTCCTCGGCCTTCACGGCCGCGGACTCCAGGGCGCGCGCCTGCGCCAGGGATCGTTCGTCCCCGTCGAAGACGGCGGAGGAGGAGGCACGGTGGGTCAGTCTGACGGGATTGCGCACGACCAGGACGACCAGGACCACCAGGAGGATCGCGAAGACGGCGAGCAGGATCGCGGCCACGGGTGGTCGGGTGGTCCCCCCACCCAGTGCATCGGCCACTGCCTGCAGGATCCAGCGGATCGCACGCGTCAGGGGGGACAGCTCATGGCCATACTCGGCCCGCGAGAGCTCATCGGTGACCCACCCGCGGGCGGTGTCCCCGTCGGGTGTCAGAGGCGCGTCGGTGGCCAGCATCGGGTGCGCCGGTCAGGCGTCCTGGGCTGCCCGGGCGAGGACGGGGGCCAGGTTCTCCCGACGCATCCTCTCATCGACGTACATGAGCGTCTCGAAGGCAGCGGAGATGGGGACGACCAGACCTTGGACGATCCCGGAGAGGAAGACGGTGATCGCCATGCCGATCTGTGGAGAGGTGACGAGCATGAAGAGGGAACCGAGGATTCCCACCGCACCACCCACGATGCCCGAGGCCACCGCCGTGAGCAGCCAGATGAGGATGAGGCGCCCGCACACGCGCCAGAATCCGCCACCGGAGAGAAACCATGCGCGCCGCAGCGCGGCAACGGGTCCCATGTCCTCCAGGACCACGGTCATGGGGGCGAAGACCAGGCGGACCGAGATCGCCGCCATGGCCACGAAGGCGAGGAGGAACCCGGCGAACAGGAGGAGAACCTGGAGTGCTCCGGGTTCCGACCCGGAGGTGACCGAGACGACCAATGGGATCGCGAAGACGACCACCACCAGCACCACCACGAGGGTCTGCACCACGCCGACCAGGATCGCGCAGCCGATGAGTGGCCAGATCCTGGGGCGCACCCGCTGCCAGGCCTGTCCCAGGGGTGTGACCCTGCCCAGCACGGCATCGGAGACCGTCAGGGCGAGGATACCGGCGAGGATCGTGGTGGCCGCCAGGGTCAGGGCGCCGGACCCGAGGTTCGACACCACCAGACCGGCCAGACCAGAGGCCATCTGGGTGAGGTCGTCCGCGACAGCCGCTTGCGGATCCTCGACCAGGGAGTAGAAGTTGTTGCCGAACGCTGCCTGGAGACCGGCGCTGACCAGTGAGAGCACGGCCAGGAGTGCCACGGAGAAACCGAACATGACCGTCGGATTGGCGCGGATGGCGCGGAAGGTCCCGTCGAAGAGCTCGCCGAGCTGGAGGGGGCGCAGAGGGATGACA
>JAKECL010000232.1 GCA_030460725.1 Propionibacterium sp. | reverse complement strand
CCCTGCAATTGGCTGACGGGGCTCGGGGGCCTCACCGCGGCAACGGGGGAGCTGTCACAGCGATGGGGCAACGGCGCAACGGCGCTCCGGCGGGGCAATGGCGCTCCGGTGGGCAATGGCACTTCGGTGGGGCAATGGCGCTCCGGAGGGCAACGGCGCAATGGCGCTCCGGAGGGGCAACGGCGCAACGGTGGCGCAGCGGCGCTCCAGTGGGCACCGGGCGTGGTTGTTGCGCGGGCGCGGCGCGGTGTGTTGGGCCGCAGAAGCCCGCTCAGCCGACCTGGTGGTCCTCGGCCAGCGTTCCCAGGTAGAGGTGGATGACCTTCGGATCCTCCAGCAGGTCACGACCCGTGCCGACGTGGGCGTCACGGCCCATGTCCAGCACATAGGCGCGGTCGCAGATCTGGAGGCAGCGTCGGGCATTCTGCTCAACCATCATCACCGAGACGCCCGCAGCGTTGATGCGGGCCACATTGATGAAGGTCTCGTCCTGGCGGACGGGGGAGAGTCCTGCGGAGGGCTCGTCGAGCAGCAGGACGTGGGGGTCCATCATGAGGGCCCTCGACATGGCCACCATCTGACGTTCACCGCCCGAGAGGGAGCCTGCCTTCTGCCCCAGTCGCTTGCGGAGTTCCGGGAACAGGTCGATGACGAAGTCCAGTCGGGTGTCCAGGAGTTCTGGTCGCTGGTAGCAGCCCATCTCGAGGTTCTCCGCGATGGTCAGCGCCTCGAAGACGTTCTCCGTCTGGGGCACGAACCCCACGCCCTTGGTCACGAGCTTGTTCGCACGCAGTCCGGTGATGTCCTCCCCGTTGAGCATGACGCTGCCCGAGCGGATGGTCACCAGCCCGAAGATGGCCTTGAGCAGGGTTGACTTCCCGGCTCCATTGGGGCCGATGATGCCCACCAACTCACCCCGGTCGACGAAGGAGTTGGTGCCGTTGAGGATGTCGACCCCGGGGACGTATCCCGCGACCAGGTCGATCGTCTCCAGGACGTGTTCACTCATGCTGGTCCCCTCCGCTCGGGTGGCTCGCCGCGTACGAGGCACGGATGTCCTGGACCACCTCGTGGAGGTCGCGGTCCATGTTCGCCCCCAGGTAGGCGTCCACCACGACGGGGTCCCGCATGACCTCGGACGGAACGCCTTCGGCGACGATGCGTCCCTCGGCCATGACCACCACCCAGTCGGCGATGGCCTGGACCATGTGCATGTCGTGCTCCACGAACACGACACTCATCCCCTCATCCTTGAGGCGCACGATGTGGCCGAGAAGGGACTGGGTGAGCGCGGGATTCACCCCGGCCATGGGTTCATCGAGCATGACGAGTTGTGGGGAGGACATGAGGGCCCGCGCCATCTCCAGGAGCTTGCGTTGCCCCCCGGACATCGACAGTGCCATGTCGTCCCGCTTCTCGTAGAGCTTGAACTCCTGGAGCAGGTGGAGTGCACGTTCCTCGATCTCGCGCTCCTGGGGGCGCCACGAGGGCGGGACCAGGGCGGACCAGAAGTGCTCACCGCGCTGGTCGCGGGCTCCGAGCTTCATCGAGTCGAGGACTGTCAGTCCGCCGAAGGCCTTGGTGAGCTGGAACGTGCGGACCTGCCCCATGCGGGAGATCTTCCAGGCGGGCACACCCGAGATCCCCTTCCCGTTGAACGTCCACTCCCCGCGGTCGGGGTGATCGAAGCCGGTGAGCAGGTTGAAGAACGTCGTCTTCCCCGCTCCGTTGGGTCCGATGAGGGCGGTGATGGCGTGGCGGGGGATCTCCAGGTGTTCCACGTCCACAGCCGTGAGACCACCGAAGGTCTTGGTGACGGCGTCCGCGACGACAATGGGGGCGACCTTGGCACAGCCCGGGCCCACCACGTCCTTCCACGGGGGGGCGGGGAGGCGGTAGGCGGGGTCTGCGGGTGGCGCAGGTGTCTCCACCGGCGCGTCGGGCGCCGCGGTGAGTGGATCCTCCAGTCTGGTGACGGGGACATCCACCTGCGCAGGTGTCGGCTCTTCCGGTTGGGCGGGAGGAACGGGAGTGGTGGTGTCAGGCATTGAACTTGACCTCGGACTTCCTTCCGAAGATCCCCTGGGGGCGGAAGACCACCAGGAGCATGAGAGCCAGACCCACCAGCATGTAGCGGACCTGTCCCGACTGGAGGGTGGTGATGGGCAGGACGCCCGAGCGCACCCCCATGGCGACGAAACCGTCGGTGAGTGCCAGCAGGGACCAGAAGATCATTGAGCCGACGATGGGCCCCATGACGGTGGCGGCACCACCCAGCAGCAGGATCGCCCAGAGGAAGAAGGTCGTCTGTGTCCCGTAGTTGTCGGGCTGGAGGGAGGTGGGCATGATCGCCAGGATGGTCCCCACTCCTGCCAGCACGCCGCCGATGACGAGAACCTGCATCTTGTAGGAGAAGACGTTCTTGCCCAGGGAGCGCACCGCATCCTCGTTCTCGCGGATGCCCTTGACCACGCGTCCCCAGGGGCTGTTCATGAGACGCCAGATGAACAGGGCCGCCAGGGCCACCACCGTCCAGGCGACCAGACGGATCCAGATGGCGTCCGAGTCGTAGCGGATGGTGCCCATGGTCCAGGAGAGGTCCTCGGGCAGGGGGTTGGCCGCGAAGAAGGCAGCTCCGGATCGGTTGATCCCGGTGGAGCCTCCGGTCCAGGGCTCCAGCTCGGGGGAGCGCACCACCAGTCGGACGATCTCGGCCGTGCCGATCGTCACGATCGAGAGGTAGTCGGCACGCAGGCGCAGTGTCGGGATGCCCAACAGCAGTGCCAGGATCGTGGATCCCAGGACGGCTGCCACGACGCAGACCCAGAAGGGCGCCCCGAAGGCCGAGGAGGTGATGGCGAAGGCGTAGCCGCCCACGGCCATGAAGCCGGCCTGGCCGAAGTTGAGCAGTCCCGTGTAGCCGAAGTGGACCGCGAGTCCGAGCGTGGCCAGGGCGTAGGCGGCGGTCTGCGGGGTGAAGATCTCACCCACGGCGACCAGGAGGAAGTTCCACTCTCCCATTGTTCAGGTCCTTCCCTCAGCCGATCCGTTGCTTGCGCCCGAGGATGCCCTGGGGGCGCACGAGCAGGATGACGATCATGACGAACATGGCTGCAACGGTCTTCATCGAGGTCGGGATGATGAAGGTCGACAGCTCGATGAACCAGCTCAGCAGCAACGCTCCGACGAGTGCACCGTAGGCGGATCCCAGTCCCCCCAGGGTCACGGCCGCGAAGATGAGGAGGAGGATCTGTGCCCCGGACTGGAAGCTGAGGGTCTGGTAGAAGGCCACGAGCACACCGGAGACCGCTGCGAGTGCCGCACCCCCCACCCACACGACGCGGATGACGCGCTCCACGTGGATGCCGGTGGTGGCGGCGAGCATCTTGTTGTCGGCCACGGCCCGGATGGACTTCCCCAGCCGGGACCATCCCAGGACCCACACCACGACTGCGAGCAGGAGCAGGCAGATGACGGATCCCCACAGGTCCCAGTAGCCCAGTGGGACGCCCAGGGGGGAGACCACCGCGTCGAAGGACTGGGGCATGACCAGGCGGTTGGGGCCGAAGAAGAACGCGAAGACATACCGGAGGAACAACGCCAGGCCGATGGAGACGATCATGATCTGGATGAGTCCCACACCTCGTTTGCGCAGGGGGTGCCAGATGATCGCATTCTGGACCAGCCCGAAGCCGGCCCCCGCCACGAGGGCGAGCAGCAGGGCCACCCATCCGTTGAGTCCCAGGGCGGTCATGGTGAAGAAGGCGACGAACCCTCCGAAGGTCACCAACTCACCGTGGGCGAAGTTGTTGAGTCCCGTCGTCCCGTAGATCAGGGAGACCCCGATGGCGGCAAGCGCCAGGATCAGGCCGAAGACGGTGCCACGCACCATCTTGGTGGCGATCTGGTGGCCGACGGATCCTGTCGTCCCTGCCTCCTCGCCCCCCGTCGTGGCCGGCCCGGAGACCGGGGTCGCGGGGCTCGTCGCCGTGGTGGCGGGCGCCCCCGACGGGCTGGCCCCCGCGGGCGAGGACGAGGGCGACGCGGCGGCGCCCTCGCCCGCACCCGTGTCGAGCTTGAGGGCGGCATAGGAGGTGCCCGCGGAGAGCTTCGAGTAGCTCATCGGGGTGGAGGGGGCGGGAA
>JAKECL010000231.1 GCA_030460725.1 Propionibacterium sp. | reverse complement strand
CCGCCGGGGGGGGCCCCCCCCCCGGCCGCCCCCCCCCCCACTGCGTCACCGGTGAGGAGCGGTCATGGACCGGTCCGATGCGGTGGGCCGGCGGTTCCCCTCAGGAGCGGCTCCGACGACGTGCGCCCAGGGCCACCCCCGCGCAGGCCAGCGCGGCGGCTGCGAGCACCAGCGCCGCGATGCCCCTGGCGCCCGTGTCCGCCAGATCGGTGGAGGGCCTTCCTGAGGTGGGGGATCCGCCTGCCTGCCCGCCGGGGGTCTGGTGGCCCGGGTTCCCGGGGTCCGTCTCCTGACCGTCGTCGGGGTCGGATGGGGTCGGCGCATCCGACGCGACGGGTCCGACCTGGTCACTGGTGACGGTGGCCTGTGACCATCCGGTCTGTGTGGCACTCACCTGAACCGAGATCATTGCTCCCGTGTCTGCCGCGCTCAGCTGCAGGGTTGCGCCCCGCGCTCCCTCGATGGGTTCCCCGTTGCGCAGCCACTGGTGGGCGACAGGTTCCCATCCCGGGGTCACGGTGGCAGTGAGGGACTGGCCGACCTTCGCGGTGCCGTCGACACCTGCAGACAGGGCCTCGCCTGTGGCGCCGACCTCATGGCGCAGGGTGATGACGACCTGCGTGAGCGAGCCGGGGACCCGCACGGTCCCCGCCGAGTTGTCCACCACCGCGTCGGGCACGGACACGGAGGCGATGTTGTCCTTCATGCCCACCAGTTCCAGGCTGAAGACGTCGACAGCGTCGGTGTCGCCGACGAGATCCAGGGTGAGCTCGGTCCCGTTGGACGTCAGTGAGTACCCCACCCGTCCCCCCTTCTGCACGGGGTAGTTCTCCAGGGCCACCTGTTGTCCGGAGGCGATCCACTCCTGTGGGAGGCCTCGTCCCAGGATGACGGTGCCGTCACTCTTCTGGGCGATCAGGGAGTCGAAGAGGACCTTTGTTGCGGTGGACTGTCCCCACATGTGTTGGTTGGACCCACCTCCGTCACTGGCGTGGTCGATGTCCCAGGGGGAGGACTCGTTGGGGTAGGCGATCCCCTCCCACCACCCGAAGGGTCCGCTCTGGGCGTGGTCGATCATGAACTGGTAGGCGCGGATGCCGGAGTCCCTGTATTCCTCGCCGCGCAGGGCTGCGCTGCCGTAACCGGCGTTGTAGGCGCTGGAGAAGAAGCCGTGCGGGTAGCCACCGAAGTTGTGGATGGTGTCGGAGACGTCCGCGCGGCGTTCGAAACCTGCCGTGTAGGTCTGGTCGATCCAGTCGAGCATCAGCCCGGACTGCTCGGCACCGAAGAGATAGCCGTCCCAGGCCCACCGTCCGAAGAGGAACATGGACGCCCAGTTGGCGTCGCGGGGATCGCTGCGCGGACCGTCCTCATTGGCCTGGACCATGGAGATGGGGATGTAGTCCAGGCCGTTCTCGGTGATGGTCTGCTGCAGGCGCTCGGTGACCACCCGGTTCAGGTCCGCATACTCCTCGGCCGCCCACTGGGCCTCGGCGTCCTCGCCAATGGCCTGCGCGAGGTAGCGATAGGTGGCCAGACCCGTCAGCGCCGACCAGTTGTCGATGGTCCAGTACCCGGCAGAGTCGATGGCGTTGGTCTTCTTCATGATGCCCGTACCGCCGTCGATGCGGTCGGTCTCGATCTTGTGGGTCTGCGTCCTGATGTTCTCGAACTCGGAGCGGATGAAGTCCGTGTCCCCGGTGCGCTGGAGGTAGAGGGCGAACGGCCAGGAGTACTTCCACTTCGCGTCGTCGTACTGCAGTTGTGCGGGCAGCGTGTGCAGGTAGTCCTGGGCGTGGGTGAAGTCCCCGATGGTCAGCAGGGTCGCCACTATCCCGATCGTGTCGTGGTCATAGACCGTGTCGTAGCCGTTCTCCCCGACGTGGAGCTGCATCTTGCCATCGATGTCGTCACGGATGATCAGGGTGTAGATGTATCCGGCCTTGTAGGCGTTGACCAACTGGGGGTCAGGAAGGGAGGTGATGTCCGCGATGCCTTCAAGGCGTTGGTTCCAGTAGTCGCGCATGTGCTCGTAGTGCTGGTCGTAGGAACCCAGGTCCGCGACCTGGGTATCCGAGGGCCACGCGTAGGTCCCGTTGAACCGGTCCGCGGCGATCGCGTAGTCGCGTTCCACGGTCTGGCCCGGCGCGATCGTGCCTGCTTCGGCCGCCGCCTCATTGAGGGGAACCAGGGAGGGGGAGACTGAGGGCAGAGGGAGTTCCGACTCCGTGGTGTTGGTGGTCGTCATGCGGGAGTAGGCGATCTCGAAGCGGTTCCCGTCCACCGTCGCGTCGTCGGAGAAGCTCTGGATGGTGACGTCCAGACCACGCTTGGAGAAAGAACTGATGAATGCCGGCAGGTAGCCCTCGGCATTCCTCCAGCTGATCTTCCCGGGGATCTCCGGCACTCCGAAGGTCACCATCAACTTGTCCCTGTCGCGCAGCAGGTAGGAGCCGTCGATGTAGGCGATCGGAGCATGGCGGTCGCCTTCCCATCCGAAGGAGGAGACCAGGCCGGGGTCGGAGGTGAAGGTGTACTGCGCGTCCGCCACGGAGTTCTTCGCCGCCCGGTGGGCGGCCTCCAGCATGACCAGCTGGATGCCCGCCTCGCCCTCGTCTGCGGAAGGGTCCTCCAGCAGAGCCTGGGAGGCGGCGACCTCGCGGGAGAGCTGTGTGAGCACGGGGTCGGAGGCGGCGGTGAAGTCGGAGTCCGCGATGGTGACCAACAGGTCGCGGATCCCGTCGCGGGACCCGCTCTGCTCGCTGAGCGTGGCGGCTCCCAGGGTCACGTTGCCGTGTCCGTGGGAGCGTGAGGTCAGCTGTGCAGACACCGTTGCGCCCCGACCCGCGGGGAGGTCCACGGTGAACAGTCGTGTCAGTGCAGTGCCGCCGGTGGCCAGTTCATCACTGGTCCAGGCGGGCGTCGTCTCCCCGTCCAGCGTCACGCTGAGCCGGGCGGAGGACTGCCACACGCCCGAGACGAACTGCAGGGTACGTGGACGGGCGTCGGGGGTGACCCCCAGGTCGAAGCCCGAGGGAGTGGTGAAGTCGTCGCTGCTGGCCAGGAACACCCCACCCTGTCGGGTGCCGACCTGGGAGGGAACCACAGTCCCGTCGGACCACCGGTACATCACGGGGTTGTCGTTCTGGGGAGCGATGGCGCGGTCAGGGTTGCGGTTGGCGACCGACAGTGCGGTGCCGCCCCGGGAGTTCTCGACGGTGGTACCGCTCATGTGGAGCCACCCCAGGGGGCCCTCCTGCGTGAGGTCCATCGTGGCGGGCACTCGTGTGGAGGAGGCGCTCACTTGGTCCGACTCGAGCGTGATCTGCGAGACGGCGACCGCCGCCAGGGAGACATTCCCGCCGCTGGAGCGGACCTCGGAGATCCGGGAGGTGAGGACCGCCCCGTGTCCGGGCCGCAGGGTGATCGTGTAGCGACGCACCTCAGCCGTGCCCGAGGCGGACAGCTGGGACTCGAAGAGCGGTGCGGTGGCATCAATGTCGCTGACGGAGATCGTGGTCTCCGCCTGCCAGACCCCGCCCACCAGGATGACCCGGCGGGTCGTGTCGGCGGCCGGCACCGTGACGCGGTATCCGGCATCGTCGCGGATCGTGCCGGTCGCCGTTCCTGCGTTGTAGACGGCACCTGAAGTGACTCCGGTCGTGGACGGTGTGGGATCCCCGTCCGACCACCGGTAGGAGTAGGGGCTGTCGGTGAAGGTGGTGATCGGGTTCTGCGGGCCCAGGTTCTCCACCTGCACCAGGTCGACACCCTGCTTGCGGTCCGTCCCCGTGCCGGTGGGGTGCACCCAGTCCACACCTCCTGTCTGTGTGAGGTCCAGGACGCCAGCGGTCCCGGCCTTGCCGGCCACGGACTCGGCCTCCACGACCAGCGGAGCGGGTGCGGCATCCGGCTCATCGGGTGCTGCATGGGCAGCGGAAGTGCCCCCGACCAGGGTTGCGAGGAGGACGAGGGCGGCCGTTGCCAGAGCCGTCACCCGTCGTGTGGGTCTGGTGTCTCTCATGTGCCTTCTCCTTTGAGGGCCTGTGCTGGGAGGGTGTCCTGGTCCGGTTCAGGAGGACCGGACCAGGAGTGCGGTGGACTCACGGATCGTGAGTGTGGGGGTGATCAGCCGTTGCAGGGAG
>JAKECL010000230.1 GCA_030460725.1 Propionibacterium sp. | reverse complement strand
GGCGCATGTCACGCCGCTCGTCGAGATCTTCCCGACCGCAGTCACAGCCACAGCCACAGACACAGACACAGACACGCTCCTTGCCGACACGGTCACGACGGTCCTCCTGCTCCTGGCAGCCTTCTCCGCCCTGGTGGGCACCGGCATGGACATGTGGACCGCCCACCACGTGCGCTCCTGGATCCCTGCCGGTGCCGGATACTCCACCTCCTTCGGCCCGGGGTGGGGCGGCTCACTGAACCGACTCTCCTACTTCACCGCCCAGTCCAATCTGTTGGTCGCACTCTCCAGCGTCGCGCTGGTGGTACGCCCAAACCCGCGAGGGCGCCTCCTGCCCTTCCTCCAACTGGTCGCCATGCTCGACATCACCCTCACCTGCCTCGTCTACGTCGGAGTGCTGGCCGGCCCCAATCTGGGCGGCAGCTTCCCGGCAGAGGTCATCGTCGCCACGATCCTCCAGCACCTCGTGACGCCGTTGCTGGCCTGGGCGGCCTGGCTCCTGGCAGCTCCCGCGGCGGTCACTGTGCGAAGTGCCGCCCTGGCGGCTCTGGCTCCACTGCTCTACTGCGTGCTCACCCTGGTGCGCGGCGCACTGGTGGACTGGTATCCCTATCCGTTCCTGGACGTCCCCGCCCTGGGGTACCCCCGGGTCTTCGGGGCCGTCCTGTGCCTGTCGGTCCTGGTCGCGCTGATCGCCCTGCTGATGGGCCTGTGCCAGCGGTTCCTCAGGGGCGCCCCGCGTGCACAGAAGCAGGTGCTCGCGCAGTGACGCCGAGGCGTTGACACGCTCCCCCGGCTCCGGCGCACATTCTGCGGGCACACACTCCCCGGGTCCCGGCACACACTCCCCGGGCACATGTTCACCGGCCCCCAGCGCTCTTCAGGTCGGGGCGGCCCCAGGTGGGTGAGCGGGGTCGGGGCGACCAGCCACCGACCCCTCCCCCATGACAGGTGGCTCACACCCACACCTCCGCCGTGTCCGTGCTGGCCCACGGGGTGGGAAGATGGCGCGCGTGCTCCACGTGATCTTCTACGAACCCCGCATCCCCGGGAACACCGGTGCCGCGATCCGCCTCTCGGCATGCACTGGGTCCATGCTCCACCTGGTCGAACCCCTCGCCTTCGACATGGAGGACGCGAAACTGCGCAGGGCCGGCCTGGACTACCACGACCTCGCCCACGTCCGCGTCCATCCTGACCTGGACGACGCGCTCGCGCAGGTGCCCGGGAGGATCTGGGCGTTCACCGGACACGCTGAGACCCTCTACACCGACGTCTCCTACGCCGACGGGGACGGTCTGCTCTTCGGCCCCGAGCCCACCGGCCTGCCGGAGGAAGCCATGGACCACCCCCGAGTGGCCTCACGGGTGCGCATCCACATGCTTCCCGGGGTCCGGTCACTCAATCTTGCGAACTCCGCCTCCATTGCCCTGTACGAGGCGTGGCGGCAGCTCGGCTTCCCCCAGGGTGTCTGATCCCCTGAGCGGGTTCCGGGCCACGTCCTGGAGCCGCTCCCGGATTCCTCCGCTCAGCCGTGGCGGGGATGGCGCGGCCGCTCGACCTGCTCGGCCAGCTCGACGATGCGGCGCGGGTTCGACCACCACAGCCACACCAGTCCCACGACAGGCAGGACCAGGGGGATGTACCAGTAGTCGGCACCGAAGGCACCCCAGGGTGTCCGCGGGTCGCTGACCTGGGGAATGCCCACACCCATGAGCCCCACGAGCAACGGTCCCACCGTCTCCACCGCCACACAGACCCATCCGATGCGGCGCATCCGCCGCCCGTTGTGGGTGAGCGCCAGGGCCGCGACCAGGTAGACGATCCCGGCGAAGAGGGCCACGAGCACGGGCCCCAGGGCACCCGGCCCTCCGTGGACCAGGTCCACCACGGCGTTGGTCGTGACCCAGGCCCCGAAGACCCAGAACGCGGCCATCACCAACCGCCCCAGACCCAGGGAGGGCCGACGGGTGTCGGCCACCTGGTCCTCCCCCTGTGTCGACGCGGTGCCGCCGGTCTCCGTGGCCATGCCCGGCCCTCCTTCATGTGGTGTGGCCACATCCTAGGTGTTCCGGGCCTCACCACCCCCACCCCCTGTCCCCTGCGGGCGGTCAGGGAGTGACCATCGTCCCCCGTTCCGACCCATGTCCACCGGCGAACGGTGCCGGTGTGGGCACCACCACCACGGGAGGAACCACGGCACGCGGGAAAAATGACCACTCGGGTGGGACAATGGGCCCAGCCGGACCGTGACGGTCCGAACACCCGACGCGAGGAGTGGAGAACGTGAGCGAACCCGGATACGACGTCGTCATCCTGGGAGCGGGGTCCGGTGGTTATGCCGCCGCGCTCCGTGCAGCCCAGCTGGGTATGAGTGTCGCCCTGATCGAGGGTGACAAGGTCGGCGGGACCTGCCTGCACCGCGGGTGCATCCCCACCAAGGCCTACCTGCACGCTGCGGAGACCGCGGACTCGATCCGCGAGTCCGAGAGCGTGGGCGTGAAGTCGACCTTCGAGGGCATCGACATGCCGAAGGTGGGCGCCTACCGCGACTCGGTGGTCACGAAGCTCTACAAGGGCCTGCAGGGTCTGCTCTCCTCCCGCAAGGTCGAGGTCATCCACGGGTGGGGACGTCTGGTCTCCCAGGACACCGTCGAGGTTGACGGCCGCCGTGTCACGGGGCGTCACATCATCCTGGCCACCGGCTCCTACTCCCGTTCCCTGCCGAACCTGGCCATCGAGGGGCGTGTCATCACCTCCGAACAGGCATTGCAGATGGAGTGGGTCCCCTCCAGGGCAGTGGTGCTGGGTGGGGGTGTCATCGGCCTGGAGTTCGCCTCCGTGTGGAAGTCCTTCGGCGCAGAGGTCACCGTCATCGAGGCACTGCCGAACCTGGCCGCCAACGAGGACGCGGCCATCTCCAAGCAGCTGGAGCGCGCATTCCGCAAGCGTGGCATCGCCTTCCACACCAACACCCGCTTCGCCGGGGTCACCCAGGACGAGGGCGGCGTTCACGTGTCCACGGAGGACGGCAAGTCCTACGACGCCGACATCCTGCTGGTCGCGGTGGGCCGGGGGCCCGTCACCGCCGATCTGGGCTACGAGGAGGCGGGCATCCCCATGGAGCGCGGCTTCGTCCTCACCGACGAGCGTCTGCACACCGGGGTGGCCAACATCCATGCGGTGGGCGACATCGTCCCCGGCCTCCAGCTGGCACACCGTGGCTTCCTCCAGGGCATCTTCGTGGCAGAGGAGATCGCCGGCCTGAACCCCGCCCCCATCGTGGAATCGGGGATCCCTCGCGTGACCTTCACCGAGCCGGAGATCGCCTCTGTGGGACTCACGGAGAAGCAGGCCCGCGAACAGTACGGTGATGCCGTGCGCACCGTGGAGTACAACTTGGCCGGGAACGGCAAGTCCAACATCCTGGGCACCGCCGGGTTCATCAAGCTCGTCTCGGTGGAGGACGGTCCCATCGTCGGGTTCCACGGCATCGGAGCACGCATCGGGGAGCAGGTGGGCGAGGGCGAGCTCCTCGTCAACTGGGAGGCCTACCCCGAGGACGTGGCTGCACTGATCCACGCCCACCCCACCCAGAACGAGGCGATCGGCGAGGCTGCGATGGCCCTGGCCGGCAAGCCCCTCCACGCCCACAACTGACCCGTACCGACAAGGAGAACAACCATGGCAACCGCAGTGAAGATGCCCGCCCTGGGCGAGTCGGTCACCGAGGGAACGGTCACCACCTGGCTCAAGAAGGTCGGCGACACCGTCGCCGCAGACGAGCCCATCGTCGAGGTCTCCACCGACAAGGTCGACTCCGAGGTTCCCTCCCCCGTGGCGGGCACCCTCCTGGAGATCCTCGTCGACGAGGACGAGACCGTCGAGGTCGGCACCGAGATCGCCCGCATCGGAGATGCTTCCGAGGCCGGCGGCTCCAGTGCCCCCGAGTCCTCCTCCGAGGATTCCTCCCCCGAGGCCGCCTCCACCGCTCCCGAGGCGGCGCCCGTGGCTGACGTCGTCCCGGACGAACCCACCGAGCCCTCTTCCTCCCCCGAGCCTGCCGTGCAGCAGGGTGGCAGCACCGCCGAGGCAACCGATGTGAAGATGCCCGCCCTGGGCGAGTCGGTCACCGAGGGAACGGTCACCACCTGGC
>JAKECL010000229.1 GCA_030460725.1 Propionibacterium sp. | reverse complement strand
AGGTGCCGGGGCCGGGGCGGGCGCCGGTGCAGGTGCAGGTGCAGGCGCGGGCCGTGTGTCGTCGCGCGAGGCGGGTGGTGTGTAGCTTCCTGAGTCCTCGGAGTCGTCCTCCTGGGCGGCGGCCTGCGCGGCCGCAGCCTGCTCGGCGGCGCGCTGTGCGGCCTGCCGGGCGGCCTCCTCCGCTGCCTTCTGGCGCTGCTCCTCCAGGTAGGTCTCCCGTTCCTGGATCAGTTCCACCGTCGTGCCCTGCTTCTTCGCGAGCTCCTCGGTGAGGACCTGGCGGCGGGCATCGGTCTGGTTCTGCAGGGCGACCGCACTCTCTGCAGCACTCTGGGCGGCATCGGTGCGGGTCTGGACCTCGTCCGTGGCCTTCTGCTGGTTCGCGAGGGCCTTGTCCGCTGCCCCCTTCATGATGTCGGCGACCTGCTCCAGAGCGGCCACCCGCTGCATCTTGGAGTCGGCAGCACTGCCGAAGGTGTCGATGGTGGCCTGCTTGGTCTCCACCGTGCGCAGACCGTCGGATTCCAGGTAGGGGGCGATGGAGTCCAGGGAGGACCCCCCGGAGCGGTAGGCCGTCTGGGCGACCGAGGCCAGCTCCTGGCGCCCCTTGTCGTAGTCGGCCTGGGCCTTGGTGGACTCGTCCTGGGCCTTGGTGGCCGTGTCCGTGGCCTGCTGGAGCTCGATCTTGGCGTTGTTGAGCTCCTCCGCGGCCACCTGCGCGGCCTGGGTGGCCTGCTGGGCCTGGGAGGTCACATTGGCCAGTTCCACCTCGATCTGTGCGACAGACATCTTCGCCGCGTTCTCGGCGGCGCGTGCCTGGTCAATGTCGTCCTGCGAGGGGGTTGCCTGGGCAATGCCCGGGATGAGGAGGCTGAGGGTGGCCAGGACTGCGGCGGTGCCGGTTGCGCGCCTGCCGCGACGTCGTCCCACCCGTGTTCGTCCGTGATTGCTCAATGCCACGTGGCCCACCTGTGTCGTCTCGACGGTCCGCCTGCACGTCGTCGACCGGTTCGAGCCGGGAACGTGGCTGGCGCTGCATACCTCTCCGAAGGTAGCGCACCATCTGGACCATGTGCAACAGGTTTCACAATGATCACTTGAAGTCACACGTACCTCGTGTGTCACTTGGTCAACTCATGCCACTCCTTTACCGTGATGTCCCGTGCGACCGCCTCTGGGGGTGGTCACCGGGTCCCGCATGCTGGAACAGGTGTGGCCCCTGCCGCCTCCGGCCCGTACCTTCACCTCATGTTCCGTCGAATGCCGAGCTGACTGCACGTCAGCCTCCCGATGCGCCGACTGCCGATGGTCGAGGACCTCGTCCTCCCCGGGGTCGGGCGCGACGCGTGTACGGAACTGTCGTGCAGCCAGGGCCCCACCCAGCGGGAGCCCCGGCCAGCGGCCACCGACCCCTCGGACCACCCGGCCGCACCGGCACCCATCTCCCGCTCCCCCGACCACACCGATCACAGGAGCACGACATGACACAGCAGACCAACGCCGCCAACTGGGGTTTCGAGACCAAGCAGGTCCACGCAGGCTGGGACCGCGACCCGGCCACGGGTGCGACCACCCTCCCGATCTTCCAGACCTCCTCCTATGCCTTCGCCAACGCCGATCAGGCCGCCGCCCGGTTCGGACTGCGCGAGCTCGGCCCCATCTACACCCGGCTCACCAATCCGACGAACGAGGCGGTGGAGAACCGCATCGCCGCCCTGGAGGGCGGTGTCGGCGCCCTCCTGGTCTCCTCCGGGCAGGCGGCGGAAGCCCTGGCGATCCTCAACCTGGCGGTCGCCGGGGACAACGTGGTGGCCTCCCCCTCCCTCTACGGGGGCACCGTGACGCTGCTGAAGAACACCTTGGGCCGACTGGGCATCGAGACCCGTTTCGTGGAGGATCCCCGCGACCCCGACGCCTGGAGCGCACTGGCCGATCAACGCACCGTCGCCTTCTACGGGGAGTCGATCCCCAATCCCAAGGGCGACATCCTGGACATCGAGGCCATCGCCGCGGCCGCACACGCCGTGGGCGTGCCCCTGATCGTGGACAACACCGTGGCCACCCCCTACCTGCTGCGCCCCATCGAGTGGGGTGCGGACATCGTCGTGCACTCGGCGACGAAGTACCTGGGCGGCCACGGCACCTCGATCTCGGGGGTGATCGTGGACTCCGGCAACTTCGACTACACCGCCGACCCGGAGCGTTTCCCCTTCTTCAACACCCCCGACGAGTCCTACAACGGGCTGGTCTACGGCCGTGACCTGGGAGCTGACGGCGCGTTCGGCGTCAACCTGTCCTACATCCTGCGCGCCCGGACCCTGGGAGAGCGCGACCTGGGCTTCGCGTCCTCCCCCTTCAACGCCTTCCTCATCGAACAGGGCATCCAGACACTGTCCCTGCGCGTGGACCGACACGTCGACAACGCCTTGGCGGTCGCACGCTTCCTGGAGGCCCATCCCCAGGTGGAGTCCGTGGCCTACGCAGGTCTGGAGTCCTCGCCCTACCACTCCCTGGCACTGAAGTACACGCCCCGTGGACCCGGAGGGGTCCTGGCCTTCGTGATCCGGGGCGGCGTCGAAGCCGGACGAGTCTTCGCCGACGCCCTGGAGCTGCTTCCCACGGTGGCCAACATCGGCGACGCGAAGTCCCTGGTCATCCACCCCGCCTCCACCACCCACTCCCAGCTCACCGAGGAGGAGCTGCACAAGGCCGGCATCGAGCCGGGCACCGTCCGCCTGTCCGTGGGGATCGAGAGCATCGAGGACATCCTGGCGGACCTGGAGCTGGGCTTCACCGCCGCAGCCCATGTGACCCGGGATGCCGAGGTGGCCTGAGATGTCCCAGCACCGCCGTTTCGCCGACCTCCCGCCCGTCTCGGGAGGCTGGCACGAGGGCGACCCCGCAGCCCACCGCCGCTTCGCCGACCTGGGGCCGCTGCGTCTGGAGAACGGGCGGACCCTGCCGGCGGTGCGACTGGCCTATGAGACCTGGGGAAGGCTGGACGAGGGCGCCACCAACGCCGTCCTCGTCCTCCACGCCCTCACCGGGGATGCCCACGTCACCGGGGAGGGCGGACCGGGTGTCCCCGGGCAGGCGACACCGGGATGGTGGGGAGAGATCGTGGGACCCGGTCGCATCATCGACACCACCACGCACTTCGTGGTGGCGGCGAACGTGCTGGGTGGCTGCCAGGGTTCCAGCGGCCCGTCCTCGCTGGCACCCGACGGCAGCGCCTGGGGCTCCCGCTTCCCCATCGTCTCCACCCGAGACCAGGTGGCAGCAGAGGTCCGCCTGGCCGACCTCCTGGGGATCGAGCGATTCTCCCTGGTCATCGGCGCCTCGATGGGTGGACACCGCGCCCTGGAGTGGGCCGTCGGCCACCCCTCCCGCGTGGAGCGGGTGGCGGTGGTCGCCTCCGGCGCCCAGACCACCGCTGAGCAGGCCGCCTGGACCCACACCCAGATCCGGGCCATCGAGATGGATCCGAACTGGCACGGCGGGGACTACCACGCGACGTCCGCGGGGCCCGCACAGGGCCTGGCCCTGGCCCGTCAGATCGCCCACGCCACCTACCGCTCCCCCGCTGAACTCGGTGCCCGGTTCGGGCGTCTGCCCCAGCACGAGGAGGATGTGCTGCGCGGTGGGCGCCTTGCCGTGGAGTCCTATCTCGACCACCACGGGGACAAGCTCGTGCGCCGCTTCGACGCCGGTTCCTACTGGACCCTGTGCCACGCCATGCTCTCCCACGACATCGGACGCGACCGCGGCGGGGTGCGCGAGGCCCTTCGCCACGTCACCGCCCGCACCCTTGTGGTCGCGGTGGACTCCGACCGACTCTTCCTCCCCTCCGACGTCTGGCAGGTGGCTGAGGGCGTGCAGGGTGCCCACTACCGCGAGATCCACTCCGACCACGGTCACGACGGGTTCCTCATCGAGGCGGACCGGATGTCCGGGATCCTCGACGAGTTCCTCAACCACCGCATTCCCGCACGTTCCTCCGTCTTCGCCGACTGAAGCCCGGCGCCAGGGCGAAGGCTGCTGCGGGTGGGGTGTACAGGACACCCCACAACGGGACGGGCACCCCCAGGTGGGCTCTGCGGGAGTGTCACGGGAGGTCTTCTCACCTAGGGTGGGGGGATGCACGAGACGGAAGTGGAGACGCA
>JAKECL010000228.1 GCA_030460725.1 Propionibacterium sp. | reverse complement strand
CAGCCACCGCCCATCCCGCCCCACCTGCTGTGGAATCATTGCGACATGACCGAGACCCCTGATATCTCCGCCCTCACCGACGCCGCCCGCGTCGCCTCCCGTGTGCTCGCCACCTCCACCTCCCGGGTGAAGGACCGCGCCCTGGAGGCCATGGCCACCGCCCTGGAGGACCGCGCCGAGGAGGTCCTGGCCGCCAACGCCGAGGACGTGGCCCGCGCCCGTGCCGAGCACATGGACGGCGCCCTCGTCGATCGCCTGAAGCTCGACGCGCCCCGCCTCGCCGCAGTCGCCGCCGCCGTGCGCGAGGTCGCCGCCCTGCCCGCCCCGGTCGGACGCGTCGTGCGCGGCAGCGTCACCGAGGACGGACTGCGCGTCACGCAGGTCGCCGTCCCACTGGGCGTCATCGGCATGATCTACGAGGCCCGCCCCAACGTGACCGTCGACGCCGCCAGCCTCGCCCTCAAGTCCGGCAACGCCGTCATCCTGCGCGGCGGCACCGCGGCGGAGGCCACCAATCGGGTCACCATCGCCGTCCTGCGCGATGCACTGGTCTCCGCGGACCTGCCCGCGGACCTCATCCAGACGGTCGACCCCTGGGGCCGCGCGGGAGCCACGGCGTTGATGGAGGCCCGCGGCGGCATCGACGTCCTCATCCCGCGCGGCGGTGCCGGGCTGATCCGCTCCGTCGTCGACCACGCCCGGGTCCCCGTCATCGAGACCGGCACCGGCAACTGCCACGTCTACGTCGACGCCGGCGCGGACCTGGCGCAGGCGGAGAACATCGTCATGAACTCCAAGACCCAGCGCGTGGGCGTGTGCAACGCCGCCGAGACCCTGCTGGTGCACCACGATGTCGCCGAGGACTTCCTGGTCCAGGCCCTCACGCGGTTGACCACGGCCGGTGTGCGCATCCACGGGGACGAGGCGACGGTGGCCATCGCGCGCGCGAACCCGGGCATCGACCAGGAGCTGGTCGTGGACGCGACCGAGGAGGACTGGGGCCGCGAGTACCTCTCCATGGACCTGGCCGTACGGGTGGTGGTCGATCTGGACGAGGCGATCGAGCACATCCGCCGCCACTCCACCGGCCACACGGAGGCCATCTGCACGCGCAGCATCGACTCCGCGCACCGCTTCCGCACGGAACTGGACTCCGCGGCCATCGCCATCAACGCCTCGACCCGCTTCACCGACGCTGGCCAGCTGGGACTGGGGGCCGAGATCGGCATCTCCACCCAGAAGCTCCACGCGCGCGGCCCCATGGGCCTGGAGGAACTGACCACGACGACCTGGGTCATCGAGGGGAACGGCGCGATCCGCCGCTGACGTCCACCGGCGTGCGCCGGGTGGCAGGACAGGGGCGCGCTGCGGGCCGAGTTCCGGCGGCCGCGTCCAGCGCGTGCGGGCATCGGCATCGACGAGGGCGGGGCTGCTCCTCGGGACCGGATGACCGCGGTACCGAGGAGTCTCCGTGGATGGGACCGTCTTGCCGTGATGCTGTGGTCCTCGACTCAGAGCGCGTTGTTCGGCCAGTGAGGTTCAGACGCGCTGGAGTTCTACGATCCACGCGTTGACCTGAGCGACGGCATCATCCAGGGGGAGTTCGACTCCGGCCGACTCTGCAGCACGTTCGTAGTCCGTCTCCCAGTGCGGATAGCTGATGATGACTGCTGGCCACTGACGTGGTGTGAGTCCGAGTCGGATCGCCTCCTCGGCACGGCTTCGGAACACTGCTCGGGCGGCCGTGGCGATCTCTGTGTTGGTGGGAAGACCCATGACGGTTGTGAGGTTGCGGATCAGGAGCAGATCAACGACGTCCCGAGCTCGATCATTCACGGTGTTCGGTGGGTCGTGTGGATCTGAGACAGCGTGCAGTTTCTGTGCGATCTGGTACCTCAGGGTGATGCTCACCAGTGAGTCCGGGTCCGGAAGTCCGAATGCTCCGAGAGGAGCTGGTTCTGTTGACTCGGACTCGTCGCCGATACCGGCTTCGTCGGGAGCGATCTCGAACTGGATGCGTCGCCAGGTGACGCCACGCAGTTCAATGTAGATGTCGAAGCGGCGAGGCTTCTGGACACGTGTTGGTACATCGATGACCGTGACCGGTCCGTGGCGAAGGGTCAATGGCCCCCATGACTCTGCGAGCACCTCTTCCAAGGTCTGCATGAACTCGCCGAGATCCCCTCGAACGAGGCCGTCAATGTCCTTCGTCGCTCTGCTTGGGCGATCCATGAGTTCAGGATGCTGGCCGAGTTCGGCTGCTTCGGCTTCGGGACCATGGTGTGGAGTAGCCCTGCCAGATGTGATGAGATCCGTTCAGCCACGTCGTTGCTCCAGTGCTCTCGTGAGACGTTCCTGTTCGGCAGTTGTCAGACGCCCCGAGGTGCTTCCCTGATCGATGGCCTGCCGCAGCAGGTATGTGGGCGTCCCGTATACGAGGCACTGTTCAATCGCAGTGGCCGCAGTTACGGTGGGGATTTCCTGCCACCATCCGATCTGTGCTGCGTCCAGGTCCTCGTAGTGAACGGCGTAGTGCTCATCATTCTTTCGACGCAATCGCCGCTGGGAACTCACTGTCACATGGATCTGATTCGGGTTGACGTCGCTGAGGTCGTGGACGGCCAGCGCAGTCTCATGACTGAGAGCGGCTTCAGGTACTCGCGTCCAGAGCACGGCGAGCATGTAGGGGTCGGCCTCAGAGACGGGATACTTGGGAAAGCGGTAGACGCCGAACGCTTCTCTGACCAACGTCCCGCGCTGGACGAGTTTCTTGATCGCTTCCCGACCCACGTCGAGATCCACTGCCTGTTGGGCAGTGACGTATCCGTGCTGAACGGCAGCAGTCTCCCAGAGCTCGTCCCGCGCCATGACTCTGTGAGTCGCATCGCTTGGTGGCGTGCTTCTGGTAGCGGTCAGTGGCCGATGAGGAGGGCTTCTCTAGCGGCGTCGACGAGCTCTGGGGTGAGGGTGTGGAGGTCGTTGATGGTCTGGATGCGTTCGATCTGGGTGGCCAGGCGGTCCAGGAGTCGGAAGTTGCCTGCGGTGATGCGAGCGATGGTGGCCAGGGCGGTGGCGTGCGCGATCGGGTCGTGGTCGGTGTGCTGGGCGGGTAGGCGCGTGGTGAGGACAGCGGTGAGCTCGTCGGGGCCGAGGGGTCTGTACTCGTGGGCGAAGCCGATGCGGCTGTAGAGCTGGGGATAGCGCGCGAGGCGCTTTTCGATGCCTGGCATGCCGATGAGGATGACGCCCATGTGGTGGCGGTCGTAGTAGTCGCGGACTTGCTCAAGACCGGTGCTCTTGAGCCTGTCGGCTTCGTCGATGATGAGCAGCTCGGTGCGCCCGGAGGAGCGTGAGGCGTCGTGAACGTAGGGGTCGACGAGTCCGAGCTCGTCGTAGTCGATCGCGTAGGAGATCGCTTGGCAGGCTCGGGGTAGGCCTTGGTCGATCTGCTTGATGGTGGCGGCCACCGTGGGGGTGTAGAACGCGGTGCGTACTTCCAGGACGCGTGGCGGCACGGGTCCGACCGTGTCGGCGATGTCGTATTGCCATTGCTCCCAGGTGTCGACGCCGGCGTAGTGGCGGGCTGAGAGTGTCTTGCCTATCCCGGGTGGGCCCCAGCACAGTCCGATGTAGCGGTGGGTGCGCACGGTGTCGGCGAACTCGGCGAACCGCCGGTGCTCGCGGGTGCTGTAGAAGGACGGGACGGGGTGAGGGTGCGGGGCGGCGGAGTTGACCTCGTCGAAGGTGCCGGTGAGGAACCGCCGGCCGTCGTCGTCTTTGCCGAGCACGGAGAGCTTCTTAGTCGGTGGCATACAGACGCAGTCCATGTCGTGGTCGGGGCTCAGGAGCCGGTGGCGGTGCTGTGTCGTCGGTGCTGACTGCTGGTGGGGCGTAACGGGTATCGCTGGGCGGGGCGCTGGCGAGGGTGCGGTGTTGGCGGAGCTGGTCCTTGAGGTCGCGGCGGCGTTGACGGCGGGCGGCTTGGAGCTGGTCGAGGGAGATCGACTCGGCGGATAGCTCGGGGGCGATCGCCCGGCACAAGAACTCGTCGTTGAAGTACACGCGGATCTCCCCGACGTCGCGTGGGTTGAAGCGGACGGTGACCTGCTCCCCGACGTAGGCGGCCAGGACCGTGGAGAGGTAGCGGGTCGAGGCGAACTGGATGCCGTCGCGCTGGACCTTGCGGGTGGTGGCCGCGGTGAGCAGGAG
>JAKECL010000227.1 GCA_030460725.1 Propionibacterium sp. | reverse complement strand
GTCGACGCCGGCGGGGCTGCCTCGCTGATCCTCTCAGACCTCCTGGAGACCCTGGCCCAGCGCAGGCAGGAGGCCATGGCGGAGATGGGCGTGGAGCAGGTCCACCGGTTGCGGGTGTCCACCAGACGCCTGCGGGCACTCGTGCAGTTCCTGGAGCCCGTGTGTGGGAAGCAGCTGCGGCGAGCCCGCAGTGCCCTGGGCCCGGCTGCCCGCCAGCTCGGGGAACTGCGCGACCTCGACGTGCTCCTGGAGCATCTGGACTGCGGCGTGGTGGAGGTCGCGGATCCCGCGCGCACCCGTGAGGTGCTCCTGCACCACCGGGAGGAGCTGGCCCTTGGGGCCCGGCAGCTGGTGGAGGCTCCCACCTGGGAGGAGATGGTCGCGCAGGTGGCCACCGACCTGGACGCCTGTCACGACGGACGCCCGGCGGCAGAGGTCTTCCGGGAGTTGCTGGGGCAGGAGTGGCGAAGGTTCGGGAGGCACGCGCAGGACCTGGGTCAGCTCTCCCCCCGCCAGCTCCACCGTGTGCGGATCCGCGCCAAGCGCCTGCGATACGCAATGGAGGTGACGGCTCCCTTCCTGGGAGGGAATGCGGGCCAGGAGGAACGCCACCACCGACGTCTGGAGGACCTGGAGTCACTCCAGGACGAACTGGGTGCCCTCAACGACAGGGTCGTCGCCCACGAGGTACTGGTCGCGCACGGACTGGACCCGCGTCAGGACGCGGGGCAGGCGGAACCCCTCGACCGTGCCATCGTCATCTGTGCCAGGCTCTTCGCCGACCCGCCTCAGGAGCAGGTGCTCCCGGGTGGGAACACCGCGCGAGTGACCCGCGTGGAGGACACGGTGCGCCGGGAGACGGGGGAGTGGACCCCTGCCGTGCATGCGTTGTTGGAGACGTGGGCGAGGGCGGGGATCGAGCAGACGCCCCGCGTGCTGGGCATGGAGGATCAGCGAGGGACTGCCCCTGCCCGCGAGATCCTCAGCTTCCTTCCCGGCACACCGATGACCCTGTGTCCCCCTGCCCAGCAGTGGGATCCCCGTCATCTCGACACCAGCGCCCGCCTCCTGCGCCGCCTCCACGATGAGAGTCTGCCCCTGCTGGGGCACCCCGGTCCCTGGCGACAGCCCACACGTGAACCGGGAGAGGTCATCTGTCTCAATGACTTCGCGCCCTACAACCTCCTCCTGCTGGAGGGGGAGTTGAGCGGCGTGATCGACGTGGACATGGCCTCACCCGGGCCACGCCTGTGGGACGTGGCGTACCTGGCCTATCGCCTGGCCCCCTGGGTGGAGGACGCGCAGGGCTTCCGCCCGGGAACCTGGGGTGATCCGGCGCACCGCGTGGAGGTGCTCGTGGCGGCCTACGGCGGCGACTGGTCGCTGGCGCAGGTTCGTGAGGCGGCGGCCGTGCGCGTGGCAGAGCTGGAGCGATACACCCGCGCGCGGGCCCGGGAGACGGGGCGCAGGGACCTGCTGGGGCACGCGGACATGTATGGCCGTGATGTGGGCAGACTCCAGGGACGCTGATCGCCACCGGGTGTTGGCGGGCCCCACGACCCCTCCCCGCAGCCGGTGCGGGTGGAGACTGGTCGCCATGGATGCGAAGATCCGCGCGCAGCGGGGCAGGGGACGGGGTCTCCTGTCGGGAGGAGGACTTCTGTCGGGTCGGGGTCGCTCGGCAGGACTCATGGCTGCCCTGGTGTTCCTGGTTGCGCTCAACCTGCGTCCCTCCGTGACGGCGGTGGGACCACTGCTGCCCCAGATCGCTTCGGACACGGGGATGGACGAGGGCATCCAGGGTCTCCTCGGTGCCCTGCCGGTCCTCGCCTTCGCGCTCGTCTCCCCCCTGGTGCACCGGGCGTCGCACCGTCTGGGTCCCGAGCCCGTGGTGCTGGGCTCCCTGGTGGTCCTGGCTGCGGGCACCCTGGTGCGTTCCTGGGCAGGGGACGCGGGACTCTGGGTGGGCACCGTCCTGGTGGGCGTGGCCATCGCGGTCGGCAACGTCCTGGTCCCCGCGCTGGTCAAGCGCGACTATGCGGACACCATCGCCTGGGCGACGAGTCTCTACTCCACGTGCCTCACGGTGGGCTCGGCTGTGGCCGCGGCCGCTGCGGTTCCCCTCGCCAACGCCTGGGGGTGGCGTTCGTCCCTGGCGGTGTGGGCCCTTCCGGCCGGGCTGGTCGCCCTCGTATGGGTCCCCAGGACGCTCCACGCCCGCCCCATCCCGGCGGCTGGGAGGACATGGTCGGATGCGAAGGAGGAGGCCCGCGCCAGTGTCTGGCGCAGCAGGACCGCCTGGCAGGTCACCCTGTTCATGGGCCTGCAGTCCACCGCCTTCTACACGCTGGTGACCTGGCTGCCCACCGTGCAGATTGCGGCGGGATTCTCCGCGGAGACGGCGGGGTTCCACCTGTTCGTGTTCCAGTTGGTGGGGATCCCCGCAGGTCTCCTCCTGCCACTGCTCATGCGGGATCCCCACAGTCAGGTCCTGGCGGCGGTCGTGGCCAGCGTGCCCATGGTGGTCGGTGTGCTCGGTCTGGTCCTGGCACCCGGTGCGGGACTGTGGTGGGCGGTCCTCACAGGCCTCGGTGCGGGCCCCTCCCTGGTGATGGCGATGACCCTGATCGGGTTGCGCAGCCGCGGACCCCGTGAGACCACCCGTCTGTCGGGCATGGTCCAGTCCGTGGGCTACCTGCTGGCAGCCGTGGGGCCCGTCGTCTTCGGCCAGCTGGCCAAGGTCGCAGACGGGTGGCAGCTGCCCCTGTCGGTCCTTGCCGTGGTCGCCGCGGCCCAGGTGGTGGTCGCGGTGTTCGTCGGCAGGGTGGCGCAGGCACCGGGCGGGACCTCCCGCCTCCTGCTGGAAAGTGGCGAGGCCGGGTCCTCCCTGGAGGAGGAACCCGAGGACGACGCCTGACCACGCCCGGGGGATCCGGGCAGTGGAGCCTCGCAGTTCGGCCGTGCCCACCCGTGCACGCAGGCCGGCATTCCCGGCATGCGCAGGGGTGGTGGACGGATCAGGGGGCGGACACCCCCAGGCGTTCCTCCACCCAGTCGAAGACACGTTGGGCCGTCAGCGCGCGCCCCAGTGGCTGGCAGTGCCCCTGTGCCCCTTCCTCCCGGGTGAAGGGCACGACGGTGGAGACCCCCGGGGTGAGCTCGGCGAGGCGCTGGGACTGCCCGGGCCAGAACTGCTCGTCCTCCGGGGAGAGGATCAACAGCGGTGTGGTGATCTGGTGGGCGACCTCCTCCACGTTGTAGGCACGCACGGCTCGGATCGTCTCGGCGTATCCGGAGGCACCGCAGGGTCGGGCGCGGAAAAGCCATGTTCGGGCCGTGTCGGGGGAGAACCTCATGCCCAGGGCCATCTCCTTGTCGAACTCCTGGACGTCGCCCCGCTCCAGGAGGTGGCGCAGTCGGGCGGGCAGGTGCTGCATCCACGAGGTCGAGACGTCCACGACCCCCGGGTCGGTGACTGCCGCGGCGAAGCGGTGTTCGAACGCCAGGGCACGTGCCACCCAGAATCCCCCCTGGCTCACCCCGTAGACCCACACGCGGTCCGCGTCGATGCCGTCCAGGGCCAGGGTGGTGTCCAGGACGGGGGAGAGGACGTGTTCCCAGTCGGGACGGAAGGAGCTCTGCCTCCCGAAGAGTTGGCCCTGCTGTCCGGGGCCGTCGAAGACGAGGACATTGTGTCCTCGCAGGAGTCCCGGATGGATGCACTCCGACCAGATGCCGGCCATGGAGCCGTCGGAACCGTTGACGACGACCAGTGTCGGCGCGGAGGGAAGACCTGAGCGGAACAGGAGTCCCGGGAGGTGGTCGCCCTCGTAGGGGATGTCGACGGGGGTGACGTCCAGGTCGGAGGTGTCGAGGAAGGCCTGCCACTGTGCCTGCTGGCGGTCGAAGGTCGTGGCGAGCAGGTCCTCACGGCCCAGTGCGCTGAGGGCGTTGACGGCGAAGGAGTAGTAGGAGCAGGCCCGCAGGTGTGCCTCGGAGGCGCTGCGTCGGTGCCCGGATTGTTAGCTCCTGCGAGCTGTGGCGGCGGTGCGCTCGTCCAGGTGGAGCCAGGAGTCGTGCCAGCCCTGGTGGTCCTTGGGGCGAACGCGGGAGACAGCGGCGAGGATCTCTCCGATCTCGCCGGCTCCCGCCCACGAACGACCGATGGCGGAGCGGATCTCGGCATCGAAGTCAGCGTTGGTCGAGAAACGGA
>JAKECL010000002.1 GCA_030460725.1 Propionibacterium sp. | reverse complement strand
TGTGGGACACTGGAACACATGCTGAGATGGCTGACCGCGGGGGAGTCACACGGCCCCGCACTGCTCGCGACCATGGACGGACTTCCCTCGGGGATCGAGGTCACCACCGACACCCTGCGCGAGGCCCTGGCACGGCGCAGGCTCGGGTACGGCCGTGGAGCCCGCCAGTCCTTCGAACGCGACGAGGTCCGTCTGCTCGCCGGTGTGCGCCACGGACTCACGACGGGTGCTCCGGTCGCGGTCGAGATCGCGAACTCCGAGTGGCCGAAGTGGGAGGTCGTCATGTCCGCGGATCCCGTGGACCCCGAGGCCCTCCTGGTGGATGCAGGTACGGGGGACCCGCGCGAGGTGGCGCGCAACCGCCCCCTCACCCGTCCCAGGCCCGGGCACGCCGACCTGCCGGGCATGCTCTCCTATGACCTGGAGGACGCCCGGCCGGTGCTGGAACGGGCCTCCGCCCGCGAGACGGCCGCACGGGTCGCGCTCGGCGCACTCGCCCAGGCCTACCTGGACCAGGTGGCCGGAATCCACCTGGTCAGCCACGTCATTGCCGTGGGACCCGAGCGTGCCGCGCATTCCGAACTCCCCACCCCGGGCGCCACCCCGGACCTCGACGCCTCACCCGTGCGCACCCTCGACCCCGACGCCGAGGAGCGTTTCATCGCGGCCATCGATGTCGCCAAGAAGAGTGGTGACACCATCGGTGGTGTCGTCGAGGTCGTGGCCTGGGGAGTCCCCGTCGGGTTGGGGACCCATGTCCAGGCCGACCGCCGACTGGACGCTCGTCTGGCCGGTGCCCTCATGTCCATCCAGTCCGTCAAGGGAGTGGAGATCGGGGACGGCTTCGCCCAGGCCGCCTCCCCGGGTTCACAGGCCCATGACGAGATCCTGCGCAGTCAGGACGGCCACCTCACCCGGGCCTCGAATCGCGCCGGCGGGATCGAGGGCGGGACCTCCAACGGGCAGCCCGTCGTGGTCCGTGCCGCATTCAAGCCGATCTCCACCCTGCCCCGCGCCCTGCGCACGGTGGACCTGGCGACAGGTGAGGAGGCGCGAGCCCTCCACCAACGCTCCGACACCAGTCAGGTGGTCCCCGGCGCGGTGATCGCCCAGGCGGAGGTCGCCCTCGTCCTCGCAGACGCCCTGGGGGAGCACGCGGGCGGGAACTCCGCAGCCGAGGCGCAGCGCAACCTGCGCGCCTACCTGGGACGTGTGGGGGAGCGGGCATGAGCGGCCCTCGTCTGCACCTGCCCCTCGTGCTGGTGGGGATGCCCGGATCGGGGAAGTCGCGCGTGGGACGCGCACTCGCCTCCAGGCTGTGCGTGCCCCACCTCGACTCCGATGACCTCGTGGTCGAGGAGGCGGGCACTCCGATCACCCAGATCTTCTCCGAACAGGGCGAGGCGGGTTTCCGCGCCCTGGAGGCACGCGCCGTGGAGCGAGCCCTCAAGGGGCGCGCCGTCATCTCGCTCGGCGGGGGAGCCGTGACGACACCTGAGGTTCGGGCCATGTTGCGCGGACACAGTGTCGTCCACCTGGACGTCGCCCATGAGGAGCTCCTGCGTCGCACGGCCAAGAAGACCCACAGACCGCTCCTGCTGCCCGACCCGGAGGAGGCGCTGCGTCGACTGCGCGAGGAACGCGACCATCTCTACCGCGAGGTCGCCTCGGTGCGCGTGCACTCCGACTCGCGCCCCGTCACACGTGTCGTGGAGGACATCCTCGCCCTCATGGGGGGCGCCCCCCAGGTGGTCCAGGTGCGTGGAGGGTCTGCCTACCCGGTGCTCATCGGCCATGACCTGCTCGCCCAGGTGGTGGACGGGGTGCGCCCGGAGGCCACCCGGGTGCTCCTGGTCCATCCCCAGGTGCTCTCCGCACCTGCGCAGCGCCTCACGCATGTCCTGGAGGAGCGTGGTCTTGAGGTCCACGCCCTGGTCCACCCCGACGCGGAGGAGGGCAAGACCCTCGACGTCGCCTCGGCGGGCTGGGATGCGGCCGGTGCGGCCCGCCTGGGACGCACCGACACCGTCATCGGTCTGGGTGGCGGGGCGACCACGGACGTGGCGGGGTTCATCGCCGCCACCTGGCTGCGTGGTGTGGATGTCGTCCAGGTGCCCACCACCCTGCTGGGTATGGTCGATGCCGCTGTGGGTGGCAAGACCGGGATCAACACCGCCGCCGGGAAGAACCTCGTCGGCGCGTTCCACCCCCCGGTGCGTGTCGTCGAGGACCTCGACCTGTTGGCGACCCTGGCGCAGGAGGACCTGCGCGCCGGTCTCGGCGAGGTCGTCAAATGCGGGCTGATCGCCGATGCGCAGATCCTCGACCTGCTCTCGCGCGACCCGGCGGGCGCACTCGATGCACACTCCTCGACCCTGCGCGAACTGGTCGTGCGCTCCGTCGAGGTCAAGGCCGAGGTCGTGGGCCAGGACCTCACCGAGTCCGGCCTGCGCGAAGTGCTCAACTACGGCCACACCCTGGCCCACGCCATCGAGAGGTGCGAGAACTACCGCTGGCGACACGGGGATGCGGTGTCGGTGGGATGTGTCTTCGCCGCGGAGCTCGCCTGCGAGCTGGGCCTGTTGGGTGAGGCGGACGTGGCGGCCCACCGGCTGGCCTTCGACACCCTCGGCCTGCCCACCTCCTACTCCGGTGCCCCTCTGGAGGACCTGGTCGACGCCATGCTCTCCGACAAGAAGGTCCGTGGGGGCCACCTGCGCTTCGTTCTCCTGGAGGGTCTCCAGAACCCGGTGGTACGTCGTGTGGAGACGAGGGACCTGCGGGGACCGGCGCAGAGGGTCGGTGTCCATGTGCGCTGACCGACTGCGGCCCCCCGCCCTGGTTCTCCTGGGTGTGGCGGGATCGGGCAAGTCCACCATCGGGCGCATCCTCGCGGACAGGCTCGGGGTCGCCCTCGTGGAGACCGACGACCTCATCGCCACGGCCACCGGACTGTCGGTGGGCGCCCTCGTCGTCTCCCGGGACCCGCGCCTGCCCGACCTCCAGCGTCGCGCAGCCCTGGAGGCGCTGGCGCCCGGGGGGATCGGCGCCGCCGGGGTCGTCACCCTGGGTGCTTCCCTGCCCACGGACCCCGAGGTGGCCCTCGCCCTCGACGTCGCCCACGAGGGCGGCGCCAGGATCGTCGAGCTCGTCGTCGACACTGCCGAGCTCGCACGTCGCGAGGGCCTCAATGCTCCGCGCTCCGTCGCACTGGGCGCACCCCGGGCCATGCTCACCCGCATGATCCGCTCCCTGCGTCAGACCTACCTGCGCGTGGCCGACGAGAGTGTGGACACGGTGGGCGTGGCCCCCGCCACGGTCGCGGACCAGGTCCTCGCCGGGATGTAGACTGGCGGGCAGTCCACCTCCGACGAGAAGAAGGCATACCTGTGGCCACCACCAATGACCTCAAGAACGGCATCGTGATGATCATCGACGGCCAGCTGTGGCAGGTCGTCGAGTTCCAGCACGTCAAGCCCGGCAAGGGACCGGCCTTCGTGCGCACGAAGATCAAGAACGTGATGTCCGGCAAGCTCGTGGACCGCACCTTCAATGCCGGCATCAAGATCGAGACGGCCACCGTGGACAGGTCTGACATGACCTACCTGTACCAGGACGGTGAGGACTACGTCTTCATGGACAAGTCCACCTATGAGCAGATCAATGTCCCCGGCGAGGTCGTGGGCGATGCCCGCAACTTCATGGTGGAGAACCAGGACGTCATCGTCTCCCAGCACGACGGACAGGTGCTCTTCGTCGAGCTGCCCGCCACCGTGGTGCTCACGATCACCCACACCGAACCCGGCCTGCAGGGCGACCGTTCCTCCGCGGGCACCAAGCCCGCCACCGTGGAGACCGGCTACGAGATCCAGGTGCCGCTCTTCCTCGACGAGGGAACGCGCGTCAAGGTCGACACCCGCGACGGCTCCTACTCCGGACGTGTGACCGACTGACCGTGTCCAAGCACCACTTCACCTCTCGCACCAAGGCCCGCAAGCGCGCGGCCGACGTCGTCTTCGAGGCAGACCAGCGTGGCATGGGCCGCGATCCGCAGGTGCTCTTCGACCTGCTGCGTGAGCGCAAGGTCCTCACCGCAGCGCTGACCCCTCTCCCGGAGTACTCCGTCCAGATCATCGACGGTGTGGCGCGCCACCTGCGCCGCATCGACGGACTCATCTCCACCCACGCGAAGGTCTCCGGCCTGGACCGCATCCCTGCGGTCGACCTGGCCGTGCTGCGCGTGGCCGTGTGGGAGATGCTGGAGAACTCCCAGGACGTTCCGCCCCTGGTGGCCATCGATGAGGCGATCTCCATCGTCAAGTCGATCTCCACCGACGCTTCCCCGGGCTTCGTCAACGCCGTGCTGGACGCCGTCCGCCGCGAGGTGGACACCCCGGCCTGGCACCGCGAGCGTGTCCTGGAGGGCACCGAGCAGGGGAGCGCCGCGCCGTCGGAGCCTGAGCCCTCCTCCGGGCCCACGGACATCTCCGACCCCGAGCCCGCCGGGCAGACGGAACCCGTCGGGCAGACGGAGCCCGCCGAGCAGGAGGAGCACACCGAGCAGGCGGAGCCCCTCGAGCAGGCGGAGCCCGCTGCGGGGACAGTCGCCCAGGTCCCACAGGGGGATACCGCGGCAGCGGGCGAAGCCCCTGAGGAACTCCTCGAGCGCGAGTCCGCAGGTGAGGGGACGCCCGACGCGGAGCCTGACCTCCCTGGGGAGGATGCTCCCGGTGGGGAGGCCCAGACCCTCAAGGCCCTCAGGGACGGTCATCCGACCCTCGACGACCTCACGCAAGCCGATCTCGACGAGCTCGACGAGCTCCTCGACGAGTACTGAGGGTGCTGGCAACGCCGGGAGGACACGCGTGCTCCCGGCGTGAGGCCTGCCCCGCTGAGGCCTGCCCTCTGGGGCGTGCCCCGCTGAGGCCTGCACCTCGGGGGCGTGCCCCTCTGAGTCCTGCCCTACGGGGCGTGCCCCTGACAGGGATGGGAGCGGCAGGCGGCAGCGCCACTGGTGGCGGCACCGGCGGCGCAGTGCCTGTCGCATCTGATCCGGATGGGTGCCGGGCCGCTCCCTCGCGGGGGATGTGAGATCGCACATGTCAGACCGGCGGGACCCCCAGTCCCCGCCCGTCGGTGGCGCGCACCCATGGACCGACGCCCCCCTCCTGCGGACATCCCCACGCCACCGACCTCGCCCTCGTGTACCCTCGGACGCGGCAGCTTTCCTTTAAGGCCCGTCCTGTGAGGCGGGGAAGGAGGTCCACATGGACCAGTCATGTCCGCAACCAGACGATGCGCGCGGCGCAGGGGGCAAGGAAGTCCTCGGAGCGGGCGACATCGCCCGTTCCCTCACCCGCATCGCCTTCGAGATCCTGGAGCGCAACAAGGGCGGTGAGGACCTCGTCCTCGCCGGCATCCCCACCCGCGGGGCAACCCTGGCCCGACGGCTGGTGGAGCGCATCGAGGAGGTGGGGGGACCCCGCGCGGACCTCGCCATCATCGACACGACGATGTATCGCGACGACCTCGCCCACCATCCCCTGCGCACCCCACATCCCACCGAGGTGCCCCCACGCGGCATCGACGGACGCACCGTGGTGCTGGTGGATGACGTGCTCTACACAGGCCGCACCATCAAGGCAGCGCTGGACGCACTCTCGGGAATCGGACGCGCCCGTGCGGTCCAGCTCGCCGTCCTCGTGGACCGCGGGCACCGGGAACTGCCCATCCGCCCCGACTACGTCGGCAAGAACCTGCCCACCTCCCGCCAGGAGACGGTGAGCATCCTCCTCACCGAGACCGACGGGCGGGACGCGGTGCTGCTGGGGAGGAGGGCCTGAGATGTCACTGGACCACCTGATCTCCATCCGCGACCTCGACTACCGCGAGGCCCTCCAGATCCTCGACACCGCAGAGGCCATGGCAGCCACGCAGTCCCGGCGCGTCAAGAAGCTCCCGACCCTGCACGGACGCACCGTGGTGAACCTGTTCTTCGAGGACTCCACACGCACACGCCTCTCCTTCGAGGCCGCCGCCAAACGGCTCTCGGCCGATGTCATCAGTTTCTCCGCCAAGGGCTCCAGCGTCTCCAAGGGCGAGTCCCTGAAGGACACGGCCCTCACCCTCCAGGCCATGGGCGCAGACGCGGTCGTCGTGCGGCACTCCTCCTCGGGAGCCGCCCACCGCCTGGCCCATGCCGGGTGGATCGACCTTCCCGTCCTCAACGCCGGGGACGGCACCCACCAGCACCCCACCCAGGCACTCCTGGACGCCATGACGCTGCGCCGCCACCTGCGACGCGCCGACGAGGGCGGGACTGCCGCCCTCCACGCGGCTCCCGGGGGCGCCCAGGAACCGGTCGCCCCCGGCACCGACCTGGGTGGCGCCCGCGTCGTGATCGTCGGCGACGTCCTCCACTCCCGGGTGGCGCGCTCCAATGTGGACCTGCTGTCGCTGCTGGGCGCGCATGTCACCCTGGTCGCCCCTCCCACCCTGCTGCCCGTGGGCGTGGAGCAGTGGCCCTGCGAGGTCGACTACGACCTCGACCACGCCCTGGAGCAGGATGCGGACGCGGTGATGATGCTGCGCGTCCAACGCGAACGCATGAGCGCGGCCGGCGGGGGCTTCTTCCCCTCGCCGGGGGAGTACCACGCCGCCTACGGCCTCGACGTCCAGCGTTTCCGGCGCCTCCCCGACCACACCATCGTCATGCACCCCGGGCCCATGAACCGGGGCCTGGAGATCTGCGCGGAGGCGGCCGACTCGCCGCGCTCCGTCATCGTCGAACAGGTGGCCAACGGCGTCTCGGTGCGCATGGCCGCCCTCTACCTGCTGCTCGCACCGGAAGGATCCTCCCGTGACTGAAACCAGGACCACCATGCCGAACTCGTCCACCCCTGGTGCGGCTTCCACCCGTGACCTCCTGATCCGGTCAGCCGACGTGGAGGGGAAGGGCCGCACCGACCTCCTCCTGCGCGGGACCACGATCATTGCCGTGGGGGGCGAGGCGGCCGCACAGGCCCACGATCCCGAGGTGATCGATGCCGACGGGCTCATCGCCCTGCCCGGACTGGTCGACCCCCACACCCACCTGAGGGAGCCCGGCCAGGAGGACGCGGAGACCGTGTACACGGGCACGCGTGCAGCCGCGGTGGGCGGTTACACCTGCGTCCACGCGATGGCCAACACGACCCCGGTCGCCGACACCGCCTCCGTCGTCGACCAGGTCTGGGAGCTGGGACGGGAGGCCGGATGGGTGGAGGTGCGCCCGGTGGGCGCCGTCACCCAGGGCCTGGGAGGCCAGCACCTGGCCGCCATGGGCGCCATGGCCAACTCCCACGCACAGGTGCGGATGTTCTCCGACGACGGGAAGTGCGTGTCCGACCCGGTGCTCATGCGCCGCGCCCTGGAGTACGTCAAGGCCTTCGACGGCGTCGTCGCCCAGCACGCCCAGGACCCCGAACTCACGGACGGCGCGCAGATGAACGAGTCGCCGCTGTCCGGAGAGCTCGGCCTGGCAGGATGGCCGGCGGTCGCCGAGGAGGCCGTCATCGCCCGCGACATCCTGCTGGCCAAGCACGTGGGTTCGCGGCTGCACGTCTGCCACCTCTCCACGGCCGGGTCCGTGGACCTCATCCGGTGGGGGAAGCGCATGGGCGTGGACGTGACCGCCGAGGTCACCCCCCACCATCTCCTTCTCACCGAGGAGGAGGCCCGCAGCTACGACCCGATCTTCAAGGTCAACCCGCCCCTGCGCACCGCCGAGGACGTGGAGGCCGTGCGCGAGGGCCTGGCTGACGGCACCATCGACGTGGTGGGCACCGACCACGCCCCCCACCCCCTGGAGTCCAAGGACTGCGAGTGGCAGGCCGGGGCCTTCGGGATGACGGGCCTGGAGACGGCTCTCCCCATCGTCCTCGCCACCATGGTGGAGACGGGGCGGATGACCTGGGCGGACGTCGCGCGCACCATGTCCACCACACCGGCGCGCATCGGGCGCGTCCCCACGCAGGGCCAGGGACTGCGCATCGGCTCACCTGCGAATATCCTCCTGGTGGATCCGTCCGTGCGGAGAGTGGTCGACCCGCGTGCGCAATGGTCCCGGTCGTCGAACACTCCCTACGTCGGCCTGGAGCTGCCGGGTAGGGTCTGGCACACCATCCATCAGGGGGAACGCACCGTCGTCGAGGGCGTCCCCGTCGCGAAGGAGGATCGCCTGTGAGTGAGGAACTGGCCCTGCTGGTCCTGGAGGACGGAGCCGTCTTCGCGGGCTCCGCCTGGGGCGCACGAGGGCGGACCCTGGGAGAGATCGTGTTCTCCACCGGCATGACCGGGTACCAGGAGACCCTCACCGACCCGTCCTACCACCGTCAGATCGTCGTCATGACGGCCCCCCACATCGGCAACACCGGTGTCAACGACGAGGACCCCGAGTCCTCGCGCATCTGGGTCGCCGGCTTCGTCGTGCGTGACCCCGCACGACGCGCCTCGAACTGGCGTTCCCGGCGTGAACTGGAGGACGAGCTGGTCGAGCAGGACATCGTGGGTGTCAAGGACGTGGACACGCGGGCCATCACCCGCCACATCCGCTCCCACGGGTCCATGCGTGCCGGCATCTTCTCCGGTGAGGCGCTGCCCGCCGGTGCCGAGCACCTCAGTGACCAGGCACGGGAGGCGCTGGTCGCCATCGTCAACGACCAGCCCCACATGGCAGGGGCTGCACTGGCGGGAGAGGTGACGACCTCAGAGGTCTACACGGTTCCCCCCAGCGGCGCCTTCACCGGTCAGGAACCCCCGGCCCGCGTCGTTGCGGTGGACCTGGGCATCAAGGCCCGCACCCCCGAGCAGCTGGCAGCGCGCGGCGTGGAGGTGGTCGTGGTCCCGGTCACCTCGACCCTCGCCCAGATCCAGGAGCTGCGCCCCGACGGCGTGTTCTTCTCCAACGGGCCCGGGGACCCAGCCACCGCCCACCGTGAGATCGAGGTCCTGCGCGGGGTCCTGGACTCCGGCACCCCCTTCTTCGGTATCTGCTTCGGTCACCAGCTCTTCGGACGGGCCCTGGGGTATGGCACCTACAAGTTGGATTTCGGACACCGCGGTGTCAACCAGCCCGTGCGCGACACGCAGACCGGTCGGGTGGAGATCACTGCCCACAACCACGGTTTCGCCGTCGACGCACCCACGGGGGCGGCCTCGACGGCTCCCTTCGAACAGGGACGCTACGGTCGCGTGGAGGTCTCCCACATCGACCTGAACGACGGGGTGGTCGAGGGTCTGCGCGCCCTCGACATCCCTGCCTTCTCCGTCCAGTTCCACCCCGAGGCTGCCGCCGGACCCCATGACGGTGAGCACCTCTTCGACCAGTTCGTGGACATGGTCCGCGCCCACAAGGAGGCCCGCTGATGCCCAGGCGCACCGACCTCAACTCCGTCCTGGTCATCGGCTCCGGTCCGATCGTCATCGGCCAGGCCTGCGAGTTCGACTACTCCGGCACCCAGGCCTGCCGCGTCCTGCGTGAGGAGGGCCTGCGGGTCATCCTCATCAACTCCAACCCCGCCACCATCATGACGGACCCCGAGATGGCGGATGCCACCTACGTGGAGCCCATCACCGCGGAGGTCGTGGCCTCCATCATCGAGAAGGAACGCCCCGATGCGCTCCTGCCGACCCTGGGTGGCCAGACCGCGCTCAACACCGCGATCGCCCTGGCGGAGTCGGGGGTGCTGGAGCGCTTCGGGGTCGAGCTGATCGGGGCGTCCGTGGATGCCATCCGCGCCGGTGAGGACCGCGAGGAGTTCAAGGAGATCGTGGAGGCCTGCGGGGCCGAGGTCGCCCGTTCCCACATCGCCCACACCCTCCAGGAGTGCCATGAGGCGGCCGCCGACCTCGGCTACCCGCTGGTCGTGCGGCCCTCCTTCACCATGGGTGGCCTGGGGTCCGGCATCGCCTACACCCCTGAGGAACTCGACCGCATCGCGGGCTCCGGGCTGACGGCCTCGATCACCACCGAGGTCCTCCTGGAGGAGTCGATCCTGGGGTGGAAGGAGTACGAGCTCGAGCTCATGCGCGACCGCGCCGACAATGTGGTGGTCGTCTGCTCCATCGAGAACGTCGACCCTGTCGGCGTCCACACCGGGGACTCCATCACGGTGGCTCCAGCCCTCACACTCACCGACCGCGAACTCCAGCGCCTGCGCGACATCGGCATCGCCGTGATCCGCGCGGTGGGCGTGGACACCGGCGGGTGCAACATCCAGTTCGCCGTGCACCCCCAGACCGGTCGCATCATCGTCATTGAGATGAACCCCCGCGTCTCGCGCTCCTCCGCGCTGGCCTCCAAGGCCACCGGCTTCCCGATCGCCAAGATCGCGGCGCGCCTGGCCACGGGCTACACCCTGGACGAGATCCCCAATGACATCACCGGATCCACCCCGGCCTCCTTCGAGCCGACCCTGGACTATGTGGTGGTGAAGGTCCCGCGCTTCACCTTCGAGAAGTTCCCGCAGGCCGACCCCACCCTGACCACCTCCATGAAGGCAGTGGGGGAGGCGATGGCCATCGGGCGCAACTACACCGAGGCCCTGCAGAAGGCCCTGCGCTCCATCGACAAGGCGGGGATCCAGTTCCACTGGGAGGGTCCCGCACCCACTCCCGAGGAGACCCGCGAATTGGTCACGGCGGCCGCCGTGCCCACCGAGGGGCGCCTGGTCCAGGTCCAGCAGGCCATCCGGGGCGGGGCAACCCTGGAACAGCTCCACGACTCCACGGCCATCGATCCGTGGTTCCTGGACCAGATGTTCCTGCTCCAGGAGGTGGCAGACCGGGTCGCCGCAGCCCCCGCGCTGGGACGTGAGGTCCTGGTGGAGGCCAAGCGTCACGGCTTCTCCGACGCCCAGCTGGCTCACCTGCGTGGGCTGTCGGAGACGACCGTGCGCGAGGTGCGCCGCGCCTTCGACGTCCACCCCGTCTACAAGACGGTGGACACCTGCGCCGCCGAGTTCGCGGCGCGCACCCCCTACCACTACTCCTCCTACGACCAGGAGAGCGAGGTGGCCCCACGTGAGCGTGAAGCGGTGCTCATCCTGGGGGCAGGGCCCAACCGCATCGGGCAGGGCATCGAGTTCGACTACTCCTGTGTCCACGCCGCCCTGGCCCTGCGGGGGCGCTACGAGACGGTCATGGTCAACTGCAATCCGGAGACGGTCTCCACCGACTACGACATCTCCGACCGCCTGTACTTCGAGCCCCTGACCCTGGAGGACGTCCTGGAGGTCTACCGCGCGGAGTGCGCGGCGGGCCCGGTGGCCGGGATGCTCGTGCAGTTGGGCGGGCAGACGCCGTTGTCGCTGGCGGCGGACCTGGAGGCGGCCGGCGTCCCGATCCTGGGGACCAGTCCCGCCTCCATCGACCTGGCGGAGGACCGCGAGGAGTTCGGTCGCGTCCTGGCCGAGGCGGGGCTTCCCGCTCCCGCCCACGACGTGGCACACACCCCCGACCAGGTGGCCGCGGTCGCCGAGGAGGTCGGGTACCCGGTGCTCGTGCGCCCCTCCTTCGTGCTGGGAGGACGTGGGATGGAGGTCGTCAATGACGCCTCCGGCCTGGCCGACTATCTGGACCGCCCCGACATCGACCTGCTCTTCTCCCGGGGGCCCCTGCTCATCGACCGTTTCCTCGACGACGCGGTGGAGATCGACGTGGATGCCCTCTTCGACGGGCGTGAGCTCTTCATGGGCGCCGTCATGGAGCACATCGAGGAGGCCGGCGTCCACTCCGGGGACTCGGCCTGCGTGCTGCCTCCCATGACCCTGTCTGAACGTGAGGTCGCGCGCATCACGGCCTCCACGGAGGCCATCGCGCGCGGTGTGGGGGTGCGGGGGCTGATCAACATCCAGTTCGCCCTCATGTCCGACATCCTCTACGTCATCGAGGCGAACCCCCGCGCCTCGCGCACCGTCCCCTTCGCCTCCAAGGCCACCGGGGTGTCACTGGCCAGGGCTGCTGCGATGATCCAGGTGGGGGACACCATCGCCTCCCTGCGCAGTCGTGGTGTGCTGCCCGATGAGGATGCCGGCACCATCCCCCTGGACCACCCGATCGCGGTGAAGGAGGCGGTCCTGCCCTTCAAACGCTTCAGGCGCAGGGACGGGTCCGTGGTCGACACGATCCTCGGACCCGAGATGCGCTCCACGGGTGAGGTCATGGGCATCGACCGTGACTTCCCCACGGCCTTCTCGAAGTCCCAGACCGGAGCCTTCGCCCAGCTGCCCACCGAGGGCACGGTCTTCGTGTCCATCGCGGACTCCGACAAGCGCGCCATCGTCTTCCCCGTGGTGCGTCTCCAGGAACTCGGCTTCCACATCATGGCCACCCAGGGCACCGCCTCGGTGCTGCGTCGCAACGGGATCCGTGCCGAGGTCGTCCGCAAGTCATCGGAGGGCAGGGGACCGGCGGGGGAGCCCACCATCGTGGACCTCATCAATGACGGGCTCGTCGACATCGTGGTGAACACCCCCCAGCGATCCTCCAACCGCCACGACGGGTACCAGATCCGCACTGCGGCCACGGCCAATGACCGCACGATCCTCACCACCCTGCAGGCCTTCAATGCGGCCGTCCAGGCGATCGAGGTACGTCTGCGGGGTCCCTACCGGGTGCGTTCGCTCCAGGAATGGGACCGGGCGCGACGTGGCGAGGAGTCACTGCGATGACCTCCCACGAGGGCGACGCCCCTTCGGCGCCCACACCCTTCGGCCAGCGTCTGCAGGAGGCCATGGGACGATTCGGCCCGGTGTGCGTGGGCATCGACCCGCATCCGGCCCTCCTGGAGTCCTGGGGACTGGCCCAGGACCCCCGCGGGTTGCGTGAGTTCTCACTGCGGGTGGTGGAGGCGCTGGGAGGAGGAGTGGCTGCGTTGAAACCGCAGTCCGCGTTCTTCGAGCGGTTCGGGTCCCGTGGCGTCGGCGTGCTGGAGGAGGTCATTGCCGCGTGCCGGCAGACCTCCACCCTGTGCATCGTGGATGCCAAGCGCGGGGACATCGGCTCCACCATGGAGGGATATGCGCACGCCTACCTCGGGGAGGGCTCACCCCTGGCCGGCGACGCCGTCACGCTGTCCCCCTACCTCGGGGTCGGCTCACTGGACCCTGCACTCCACCTCGCCCGCTCCACAGGGCGCGGGGTCTTCGTCCTGGCACTGACCTCGAACCCCGAGGGGGCATCGGTGCAACACGCCCGCGCTGCGGACGGGCGCGCCGTGGCGTCACATGTGGTGGAGGAGCTCTCAAGCTGGAACACGGAATGTGATTTGCATCACATGGGGTCGGTCGGTGTCGTCGTCGGTGCGACGGTGGGGAGCGCTGCTCGCGATCTCGAACTCGACCTGGCCGGTCTCAACGGACCCGTGCTGGCCCCCGGTGTCGGCGCACAGGGAGCAGGATCACAACAGGTCAGGACCGTTTTCGAAGGCGCACTCGACCGGGTGCTCGCCTCGACGTCGCGCGCAGTTCTGCGGGCGGGGCCCAGTGTGGAGGGCCTGCGGGAGGCGCATGCGCGCTGCGTCGAGGACCTTGAAACGATCCTGACCGGCAGTGACACGTGACGGAAGCCACGTTTTGAGTGGCCATCGGTGAGATGCTGGACACCTCAGGACACACCTCGACCTAGGAGTGATGACCATGGCTCTTCCGGATCTGACCCCCGAACAGAGGGCGCAGGCCCTCGAGAAGGCCACCCAGGCACGCAGGCGCCGCGCTGAGGTCAAGGCCCAGCTGAAGTCCCGCGCAACGGCGCTGTCGGAGGTTCTCAAGCTTGCCGAGACCGATGAGGCACTCGCCAAGATGAAGGTGGTCACCCTGCTGGAGTCGCTTCCACGTGTGGGGGCGAACACCGCTGCCGCGCTCATGGAGGAGATCGGCATCGCGACCTCGCGTCGTGTGCGCGGCCTGGGGCCCGTCCAGCGCGAGGAGCTGGTCCGCCGCTTCGGATGAGGGTGGCAGTATGGGGACATGCATTCCCCGCGTCTCACCGTCCTTGCAGGTCCCACCGCAGTCGGGAAAGGGACGGTGGTCGCTGCCCTGCGTGCCCGCCATCCCGGGCTCGCCGTGTCCGTCTCCGCCACCACTCGGCAACCGCGCCCCGGTGAGATCGACGGAGTCCACTACCACTTCGTGACCGACGCCCAGTTCGATGAGATGGTCCGGGACGGCCAGATGCTGGAGTGGGCGCTGGTCCACGGTGCCCACCGTTACGGCACCCCTCGCGCAGCGGTGGAGGAGCGCCTGGGTCAGGGCGTCCCCGTCCTCCTGGAGATCGACCTGGACGGTGCACGTCAGGTGCGCAGGTCCATGCCCGGGGCGAACCTGGTGTTCCTCGCGCCGCCCTCGTGGGAGGAACTTGAGCACCGTCTGGTGGGCCGCGGCACGGAGGGACCCGCCGAACGTGAGCGGCGCCTGCGCACGGCGCGCACGGAATTGGCGGCCGAGAGTGAGTTCGATCATGTCGTGGTCAATGACGACGTCGAGCGCGCCGCAGCAGAGGTGGCCCGCCTCATGGGCCTGGAGTAGAGTGGGGCGCCGTGGCGTGCGGGCTCCCTGTGCGCGTCATCCCAGAACCACCGAAGCGGAGGCCACATGTCCGGAATCGTCGCCCAGCCCGAAGGCATCACCTACCCGCCCATCGACGACCTGCTGGAGCACGTCGACTCGAAGTACGCGCTGGTGATCTTCGCTGCCAAGCGTGCCCGGCAGATCAACGCCTACAACCTGCAGCTGGAGCAGAACATGGTCCAGTTCGTCGGACCCGTCGTGGAGACCGAACCCGACGAGAAGCCCCTGGCCATCGCATTGCGTGAGATCGACGAGGGACTCCTGACCCTCGAGGCCGACCAGAAGGCCTGACCCCGTGGCGGCCAACGTCGTCGTCGGCGTCGGTGGGGGCATCGCCGCCTACAAGGTGGCGCAGGTGGTCCGCGATCTCGTGCGCGCCGGCCACGACGTCACCGTGGTCCCCACCCCCGCCTCGCTCGCCTTCGTCGGAGCCGCCACCTGGGAGGCCCTCAGCGCCCATCGCGTGCACACCGGTGTGTTCGAGGCCGGAGGCGCTGACCACGTGGAGATCGCCCGGCGCGCGGAGGTGGTCCTGATCGCCCCGGCCACTGCCGACCTGCTGGCACGACTGCGCCTGGGGATGGCCGATGACCTGCTCACGGCCACGGTCCTGGCAGCGAGCTGCCCGGTGGTGGTGGCCCCGGCGATGCACACCGCCATGTGGGAGAACCCTGCAACCCGGGACAATGTCCTCACCCTGCGTCAACGCGGGATCACGGTCGTCGACCCCGCAGAAGGCGCTCTGAGCTCGGGGGACAGCGGAGTGGGGCGACTGCCCGATCCTGAGCACCTGGTCCGGGCGGCACTGGAGACACTCGCGGCACACCCGCTCGCCCGCGACGGGCAGGACATCCAGGCGCAGCGTCCTCTCGCGGGCGTGCGGATCCTCCTCAGCGCCGGAGGAACCCGCGAGCCCATCGATCCCGTGCGCTATCTCGGCAATCGCTCCTCGGGGCGCCAGGGAGCGGCGTTGGCCCGGGTCGCACGGCGACGGGGCGCCCTGGTCACACTGGTGGCGGCCAATGTCGACCCGGCCCTGGTGCCCGCCGGGGTCGAGCTGGTGCAGGCACCCTCCGCCCGGGACATGGAACGGGAGGTGTCCGCACGCCTGGCGGACACCGACGTCCTGGTCATGGCCGCAGCGGTCGCCGACTTCCGCCCCGTCCACGTCAGTGACCAGAAGATCAAGAAGGACCCCACCACGCGGCAGGCTCCGACCCTGGAACTGGAGCGCACCCCCGACATCCTGGCGACGGCCACCCGTGACGCCCACCGTCCACATGTGGTGGTCGGTTTCGCCGCGGAGACCGGGACCGAGGAGGAGGTTCTGGAGCGGGGGCGGCAGAAGGCTCTGCGCAAGGGTGCGGACCTGCTCGCCGTCAACGCGGTGGGGGAGGGCAGGGGTTTCGGTGACGTCGAGAACACCCTGCACGTCCTGGACCGCCAGGGTCATCCGGTGGTCACCCTCACAGGCTCCAAGGAGACCCTCGCGGAGGGACTCCTCAGCCAGGTGCAGGCACTGCTGGGTACGATGTCCCGGTGACTTCCAGCCTGCGACTCTTCACCTCCGAATCCGTCACGGAGGGCCACCCCGACAAGATCTGTGACCGGATCTCCGATTCAATCCTCGACGCGATGCTCGAGAAGGACCCCGATGCCCGGGTGGCCGTGGAGACCATGGTCACCACGGGACTGGTGCACGTGGCGGGGGAGGTCACCACCGAGCGTGCCTATGTCGAGATCCCCCAGATCGTGCGCGATGAGATCCGCCGGATCGGCTACACCTCCTCCCGCATCGGGTTCGACGGAGGTTCCTGCGGGGTCTCGGTGTCGATTGGGCAGCAGAGCCCCGACATCGCCCAGGGAGTCGACAAGTCCCTGGAGCTGCGCACGGACACCGCTGACACCGATGAACGCGACCAGCAGGGGGCGGGCGACCAGGGACTCATGTTCGGCTACGCCTGCGATGAGACGCCCGACCTGATGCCCGCCCCCATCTGGTTGGCGCACCGGCTGGCCAAGCGTCTGGCCGACGTGCGCCACCGCGGCATCGTTGAGGGACTCCGCCCGGACGGGAAGACCCAGGTGACCCTGGGGTACGAGGGCGACAGGCCCGTGTCCCTGGAGACCGTGGTCGTCTCCACCCAGCACGACGACGACCTGCGCCTCTCCCAGCTGGACGCGGCCGTGCGCACACACGTCATCGCCCCCGTCCTGGAGGAGGCCGGGTTGGACCTGGGCACCTCGGACACCGAGATCCTCGTCAATCCCTCCGGGCGCTTCGTCATCGGTGGCCCCGCCGGGGACGCAGGGCTGACCGGACGCAAGATCATCGTGGACACCTACGGGGGCATGGCCCGCCACGGAGGGGGCGCCTTCTCCGGGAAGGACCCCTCGAAGGTGGACCGCTCCGCCGCCTACGCGATGCGCTGGGTGGCCAAGCACGTGGTGGCTGCGGGGCTCGCACGGCGCTGCGAGATCCAGGTGGCCTATGCCATCGGACGTGCCAACCCCGTGGGTCTCTACGTCGACACCTTCGGCACCGGTGTGGTCGAGGACACCCGCATCGCCGAGGCCGTGCGCAGCGTCTTCGACCTGAGGCCCCTCGGTATGATCCAGGACCTCGACCTCCTGCGGCCCATCTACCGACGCACCGCGGCCTACGGACACTTCGGGCGTGAGGGCTTCTCCTGGGAGGAGACCCCCCGCATCGAGGAACTCCGCGCCGCTCTGGGAGTCTGAGGAGGACCCATGACACGACGAGACAGCAACGCCGGCACAGGCACCCTCCCACGCGCGCAGGCAGGCGGGGAGGCCGCCGATGTCTCGGACAGGGAGGCCGCCGACGTCTCGGACGGGGAGCCCGGTGAGGCCTCGCCCACTGCCTGGCGCACCCGCACGGCAGTGGAGATGGCCATCTCAGGTGTCGTGGGCCTGTTCGCCTCCTTCGTGCTGTCGATCGAGGCCTGGCACCTGGCCCAGGACTCCTCACGGACCTTCGCCTGCGACATCAACTCCGTGCTCTCCTGCTCCACGGTCGCCCAGACTCCTCAGGCCCGCGTCCTGGGATTCCCCAACGCCTTCCTCGGGATCCTCTTCGAATCGGTGGTGCTGGCGGTGTCCGTGGCCATCCTGGCCGGCGTGCGCTTCCCCCGCTGGTACATGTGGGGGGTCCAGACGCTCTACACGGTGGGTCTGGGATTCGCCCTCTGGCTCTTCCTCCAGTCCTACTTCGTCATCCGGGTGCTCTGCCCGTGGTGCCTGCTCGTCACACTGACCACCACCCTGGTGTGGGCCGGACTCACGCGCCTCAACATCAGGGACGGGGTGCTGCCCGCACCTGCGTGGGCGCGCAGGCTGGTGGCGTCGGGTACGGACTGGTTCCTCACCGGACTGGTGCTCGTGGTGATCCTGGGTGCGGTCGCCCTGCGCTACCTGCCGACGCTGATCGGCTGAGCCGGGCCGCGGGCCGGACCTGCACCGCGTGGGCAGGCGGACCCCGAGTGTGCACAGGTCCGCCCGGGCCCAGGCGCCAGGTGCCCCCGCGGCGTGGTGCAATGGGTCCATGGAGACGCGGCAGGAGGCACTCATCGACCTGGGGGAGGACTCCACCCCGGTGGATGTCGCCCGCGTCCTGGTCGACGTCGACCTGCCCCAGCTCGACCATCCGCTGGACTACCTGGTTCCCCCCGAACTCGCCCCCCAGGCGCGTCCCGGCCGTTCCGTGCGCGTGCGCCTGGCCGGACGCCGGACCACCGGTTGGATCGTGGCGCGTGAGGTGGTGGATCCCGGTGCCCGCACACTGCAGCCGTTGCTCGCGGTCATCTCCGACACCGCGGTCGTCTCCCCGGCCATCCTCCACCTCGCCCGATCGCTGGCGGATCGCACGGTGTCCACCGCCTCCCAGGTCCTGAGCCTGGCTCTGCCCCCCAGGCATGCCAGGACCGAACGCGCGGTCCTGGCCGAGCCCCACCCCGAGGAAAACCGGGTCGATACCCCCCCCCCCCCTGCCAGGGCCGATCACCGCGGGGGCGGGGCCCAGCTGGAGCACCTGGCTGCTGGTGAGCACCCGCGGGCCGTGTGGACGGCTCTGCCCACCTCCCGCGACGCCCAGCTGTGCGCACTGGTGCGGGCCACCCGCTCGTCCGGGCGCTCGGTGGTCGTGGTGGTCCCCACCACCGCGCAGGTGGGGGAGGTGCGCGCACTCCTGGCTGCGGATCTGGGGGAGGAACACGTCGAGGCCCTCACCTCGGAGGACTCCGCCGCGCACCGCTACCGGGTGCACCTGGAGGCGCTGCTCGGTCGGGTCCGTGTGGTGGTGGGGACCCGAAGCGCCGTCTGGGCGCCGGTGGAGGACCTGGGCCTGGTGGTCGTGTGGGACGACGGGGATGACCGACTGGTCGAACAGCGTTCCCCCCACCTGGGTGCGCTGGACGTCGCGGTGGCCCGGGCCCGTTCGGAGGGCGCCGGACTGGTGGCAGGCGCCTACGCCCGGTCAACCAAGGCCCAGGCGCTGGTGCAGGCCCATTGGGCCGCCTCACTGGTGCCTGAGAGGGACGCCTTGCGCGCGGCCACTGCGCGGGTCTGGGTTCCTGATGACTTCGACCGGGACCGTGAGGGCGCCGCGGCGGGATCCCACCTGCCTCCCAGCGCCCAACGCCTGATCCGCCGCCAACTGGCGGTCGGTCCCGTCCTGGTCCAGGTTCCCCTGGCCGGGTACGTGCCCGTGGTGTCGTGCCAACGCTGCCGCAGGGTGGCACGCTGCACCCACTGTGGGGGAGCGCTGTCCCTCCACCGCGACGGCAGCATCACCTGCGCGTGGTGTGGTCGCGACCCGCAGTCGTGGCGCTGCCCGGAGTGCGCGGGGACCCGTCTGCGCAGTCTGCGTGTGGGATCGGAGCGCACGGGCGAGGAACTGGGGCGTGCGTTCCCGGGTGTGGCACTGACGATCTCCTCCGCCCAGCGGGGCACCACCCGCGAGGTCGGGGAGGAGCCCCGTCTGGTGGTCGCCACCCCTGGAGCCGAACCCCACGCCCGGGGAGGGTACGCGGCAGTCCTCATCCTGGATGCCCCCGCCATCGCCTCACGCCCGGAACTGTGGGCCCCGGAGGAGGCCCTCAGACGCTGGTTCAACGCACTGGTCCTGGCACGTCCGGGTGTGCCGGCCGTCGTGTTGGGGGGTGTGGAACGCACCCTTGCCCAGACCCTGGTGCGATGGGACCCTGCTGACTTCGCTGCGCGGTCACTCGACGAGAGGGCGGCGCTGGGCTTCTTCCCGGCCATGACGGTGGTGGCCCTGGACGGCGCACCCGAGCAGGTCGCGGAGGTCGTGGACGAGGCCCGCGCCCAGGTGATGGGCACGGTGCCCCGTCAGGTGACGGCGGCGCCGGAGGCCGAGGGGAGCGCTGGTCCCACCCGACCTGCGGCCACGGTGCGGCCGGGTGCCGGCAGGGGCAGTACCGAGGCCCCCATGGGCACGGATGCGGGGGCACCTGGCCGTCCCGGTCCCGCACAGGAGGTGCGCACACTGATCCGTGTGCCCCGTGAGGACTCCGAGGAGCTCTTCGCCCGTCTGCGCACGATCCAGCAGCGACGCTCCTCGCGCAGGCTGCCCCTGGTACGCGTGAGCGTGAACCCGCCGGAGCTGTTCTGATCCGCACCGGGTGTGAGCGCCCGTGCCACAATGGGAGGTGCAGCGAGGAGGCACATGTGCACGTGACCATGGTCGTCTTCGACCTCGGCAATGTCCTGGTCGACTGGGACCCCGTCCTGACCCAACAGGGCAGCGCGACGCCGCAGCAGTGGCAGGAGTTCGTGGAACGCACCGACTTCTGGGCACTGAACCGCACCCTCGATGCGGGGGCGGAGATCGCACCAGCACGCGAGGCCTTCGCCGCCGCGCACGGGGAGGACGTCGCCTACCTGGACCGCTACGTCCAGCACTTCCCCGCCTCCCTGCGTGGCCCGGTCCCCGGCATGACCGAACTCGTGGAGGACCTCGAGCGTGCGGGCCTGCGCCTGGGTGGACTCTCGAACTGGTCGCGTGAGCTCTACCACCACGCGAGCGAGGGCATCGAGCTTGTCGGCCACCTGGAGGATGTCGTGGTCTCCGGATTCGAGGGTGTGGCGAAACCCGATCCGCGGATCTACCGGATCATGCTCCAGCGCTTCCACACCACTGCCGACCAGACCCTTTTCGTCGACGACATGGAGGTGAACGTGCAGGCCGCCCGTGGCCTGGGAATGCTCGCCCACCAGTTCACCGACGCCCAGGAGCTGCGCGCGTGGATGGGGCGCCGGGGGATCCTGTGACCTCCTCGCCTAGACTGGGCGGGTGCGCCTCATCTTCGCCGGGACCCCGTCAGCGGCAGTTCCCACCCTGCAGACCCTTCTCGATTCCTCCCACGAGGTGGCGGCGGTGCTCACACGCCCACCGGCCCGCTCGGGCCGGGGTCGGTCCCTGCACCCCTCCGCCGTGGGCGCGGCGGCCGCGGACCGCGGACTCATCCCCATCGAGGCCTCGGACCTGCGTGGGGAGGACATCCGCGAGGCCCTGCGCCGGGTCGGGGCGGATCTCGGGGTCGTCGTCGCCTACGGCGCGCTGATCCCCCCAGCGGTCCTGGAGATGCCCCGGCTGGGCTGGATCAACCTGCACTTCTCGGACCTGCCCCGCTGGCGGGGTGCGGCACCCGTCCAGTGGGCGATCCGCCAGGGCGACGCCACCACCGCCTCCTGCGTGTTCCAGCTCGAGGCGGGACTGGACACGGGCCCCGTCTTCTCGCGCCTGCCCGTGGACATCGGCCATGAGGACGCCGGGGAGTTGCTCATGCGCATGGCGGAGCTCGGCGCGCACCAGGTGCTCGAGGTCGTGGACGCACTGGCGGCGGGGACCGCATGTGCCCGTCCCCAGGAGCAGGTCGGCGTCACCCGCGCGCGACGACTCACCAGTGCAGACGGATTCACGGACTTCTGCGCCACCGCAGAGGTCGTGGACGCCCTCGTGCGGTCGGTGACACCCGATCCGGGGGCCTGGACCACCCTGCCCGACGGACAGCGCCTCAAGCTCGGGGTCCTGCGGGCCACGCAGCATCCGACCCCCGGCCCGGGGGTGGTCGTGGCACGACGACACGACGTGGAGGTCGGGTGCACCCGGGGTACCGTCACCCTGGGACGCGTGGCGCCGGCGGGACGCTCGTGGATGGACGCGGATGCCTGGGCCCGCGGTGCGCGATTGGGCGAGGGATCCCGTCTGGGTGGGGCAATGACCGAGGAGGGAATGCACTGATGGCCACACACCGCTACTCCGACGGCTACCGATCCCTGCAGGGCGCAGATCCTGCTCGACTCGTCGCCTTTGATGTCCTCTCCCGCGTCGAGGGGGAGGACGCCTACGCGAACCTCCTCCTGCCCCGGGCGCTGCGCGAGGTCCGCTCGGACATCCCCTCCTTCGACTCCCGTGATGCGGCGTTCACCTCCGAACTCGTCTACGGCACGCTGCGTGGACGGGGACGCCTGGACTGGATCCTCTCCCGACACCTCTCCCGCCCCCTTGAGGAGGTCGACCCCGCGGTGGTCGTCCTGCTGCGCATGGGCGCCCACCAACTGCTCGACATGCGGGTACCCGACCATGCCGCGGTCGCCTCCACGGTGGACCTGGCCCGCGCAGTGGTCACCGACGGCCCGGTGCGCATGGTCAATGCCGTCCTGCGCGCCCTCACCCGCGAGGGCGCGGCGGCGGTGGAGGAGTCCATCGACGCGCTGGCGGACGAGGACGAGCGTCTCGCCATCGCCCACTCGCACCCCCGCTGGATGGTCGCGGCGTTCCGGGAGGCCCTGCGCGGGCACGGCTTCCCGGAGTCAGAACTGGAGGACTTCCTCATCAGCGACAATGCGGCGCCGTTGGTGGCCCTGGCTGCCCGGCCCGGTCTCATCACCCCCGCGGACCTCGCCGACGAGGCCCAGGATGTGCTGCGCACGCGCGTGGCCCCCGGTGACGTCTCGGAGTTCGCCGTGGTCCTGGAGTCCGGTGACCCCGCGTCCCTGCCCTCGGTGCGTTCGGGGCTGGCCGGAGTCCAGGACGAGGCCTCCCAGCTTGCCGCACAGCTCACCGCGGAGGCCGAGGTGGAAGGTGAGGACTCCCGGTGGCTGGACCTGTGCGCCGGACCCGGCGGGAAGACCGCGATGCTGGGTGCCCTGGGAGCAGGGCGTGGCATCACCCTGGTCGCCAACGAGGTCCACCCCCACCGTGCGCGCCTGGTGGAACGGGCGGTGCGGGCACTGGATGACGTCGAGGTCGTCTCCGGGGACGGACGCACCTTCGGAGGGGCCCGAAGCTCCTGGCCGCTGTCCTCCTTCGACCGGATCCTCGTGGATGCACCGTGCACGGGCATGGGCTCCCTGCGCCGACGCCCGGAGTCGCGGTGGAGACGTGAACCCGGCGACCTGGACGATCTCACGGCCCTGCAGTCGGCACTGCTGGACCGTGCACTCGATCTGGTCCGGCCAGGTGGCGTGGTGGCCTACGTGACCTGCTCCCCCCATCTGCGCGAGACCCGTGACCAGGTCCGACGCGTCCTCGAGCGCGGGAATGTGGAGCTTCTGGACACGGTGGCCCTGGCCCGGCGTCTCACTCCCGAGCCCCTGGACCTGCCCGAGACGGCTGGTCGGATGCAGGGCGCGGGGACCGGCGCGGGGCGGACCCTGCAGATGTGGGGACACCGCAGCGGCACCGACGCCATGTTCACGGCTCTCCTGCGACGCACGCTGTGAGCGGCGGGATCGATAGGCTGGGGCCATGCATCCCCTGATCTCTCCGTCGATCCTCAACTCCGACCTGGCAGACCTGCGTGGCCAGCTCGCCTCCATCTCCACCGCCGACGTGGCCCACGTCGACGTCATGGACAACCATTTCGTCCCCAATCTGACGTGGGGGCTCCCGGTGGTCCAGGCCTGCGTGGACACCGGAATCCTCCCCGTCGATGCCCACCTGATGATCGAGGACCCGGACCGTTGGGCGCCCGCCTACGCGGAGGTGGGATGCGCATCGGTGACCTTCCACGCCGAGGCCGCAGCCGCCCCCGTGCGTCTGGCCCGTGAGATCCGCCACCTCGGAGCCCGTGTGGGATTGGGCCTGCGTCCGGCATCGGACATCACCCCCTATGTCGACCTGCTGTCCGAGTTCGACATGGTCCTCGTGATGACGGTGGAGCCCGGGTTCGGGGGCCAGTCCTTCCTGGAGTCGATGCTCCCCAAGATCCGGCGTACGCGCTCCGCGGCGGATGCTGCGGGCCTGGAGCTGTCGGTGCAGGTCGACGGGGGGATCTCCCGTCAGACGATCGAACGGGCGGCGGAGGCAGGGGCAGACAACTTCGTCGCCGGATCAGCCGTGTTCCGCGCCGAGGACGCCGCCGCCGAGGTCGAGGCACTGCGCACCCTGGCCCTCGCCCACTGCCACAGCCACTGAC
>JAKECL010000226.1 GCA_030460725.1 Propionibacterium sp. | reverse complement strand
CGCACCAGAGGCGCGTGCTCAGCGCGTCAACCTGGCCCGGATCCAGAGGGCACCGCCCGCGGAGCCCAGCAGCGCGAGCGCGAAGAGCGTCAAGGTTCCGGCATCGCCACCCGTTCGGGCGAGGGTGCTGTTCCCACCCTTTCCTCCACTACCGTTCGCGCCGGAGTCCGTGGAATCAGGCGTGGGTGCGGGGGTGGAACCGTCTGGAGTCGGACCCGGAGTCGGATCGGGGATCACGGGGACCTCGACCTGTCCGACGGGGGAGACGTTCCCGGCGGTGTCGGTTGCGCGGTAGCGCAGCACGGTGACGTGCTGGGGCATGACAACCGGCCCGGTGTAGACCACCCAGCCGGCCTCGTCGCCCTCGTCCCCCTCGTCGCCGTCCTGTGCGGGGGCGCCCAGGGCGTACTCGATCGAGGCAACCTCAGAAGACTCGTCGCTGGCGAGGAGTGTGACCGTGCGGGTCACACGATCCACGCTGGCCTGCACGACGGGAGCGGTGGTGTCGGGGGTGGTGTAGGAGACCAGGAACTGGGAGTTCGACTCCTGACTGGGCACGGCGGCACCTGCGTCGTTGACGACGTGGTCGATGCCTCCGACACCGTTGAGGAAGGCGGAGACTGCGGAGGTGACCGAGACGCCGGCAGTGTCGGGCACCTGGATGCCTGACTCGACGAAGCTGGGCTCCTGGATGCGGGTGTCATCGAAGAAGGAGTACACGCCCATTCCGGTCGCGGAGTGGGTACGCACCTTCTCGCCGACCTTGTAGGAGGCGTAGCCTCGGCGCTCCCCGTCCATCCACTGGGCCTGGGTGGGTGGATCGTAGGGGAGCTCAGACTGGTAGAAGACGGTACGGCCGCCCTCGCCGTTCCAGATGACCTGGTTCTTCTGGTAGTGCTCGACGAAGAGACCCGTGGCCGTCACAGCATCGGCGTTGACGACGACTCCGTGGTCACCCGTGTTGACGCCCCATCCGATGGTGTCGTCGACGACCCCGCCGGAGGCGTGGTCCGCCCTCCAGGCCCAGATGTGGTCCAGCAGGGTGTGGGGTGAGTTGACCTCGATCGAGGTGACGGCGCGACCCACCCAGGGACCGCCCACGCGGATGAAGACATCGGTGAGTGTGGTGGGGTCGGTCTGGTCGGAGGCTGTGGCGCCACGTGGCCCGATCTTGACCAGGACGTCGGACTCCTGCGCCCCGGCATCAACGGTGAGCCCGGCAATCTTCACGCCGGGCACGTCGCCCACTTCGATCGCAGCAGAGCCGGTGTCAGGAGTGAGGGTCGCCATGCCCAGACCCAGGACCACGGTGTCGGCGCGTTCGATGCGCAGTGCCTCCTCCAGGTGGTACACGCCAGGGGTGACCAGCAGGTTCTTGCCTGCAGCGAGGGCCTCGTTCATGGAGGCCGCGGTCTCGCCCTGGTGGGTGATGTGGAAGGAGGACAGGGGCAGTGCGCTGCCGGCTTCGGCGCTGGTCGACCAGTCCACTCCGGCTGAGTCCGCGTGGGCGCGGGGGATGAAGACGGAGTAGGTCGCGGCATCGTCCAGGTCCCCGCCCGGGGTGCTGACGTAGAGGAAGGGAGCTTCCCGGCTGAGGGGTGTGGTGGGCACGTTCGTCAGGGAACGGTCGGCACCGGCACCGTGGGTGATGGACCCGAAGTTGGTGTCAGGGGCACCCGAGACGCCGGAGAAGACCATGTTCCACACACCGCCCTCCCAGCTCCCGAGCTCGGAGTTGCGGGTGTACCACTGCTGCTGGGATCCCGACACCATCGCACCGGTGACACGCGAGTTCGCCATGTACCCACCCGAGGCGTACTCGCCCACACGCCCGAACACCGTGAGGTCCCCGGTGATGTTCATGCGGCGCAGAGGTGCGGCCTGGGAGACCGCGTAGCGCATCTGATGGGGCTCGGTGACCCCGCTGGGGAAGGGGCGCTGGGCGTCCTCGCCCACCGGCTGCTGGATCGGGTTGATCGTCATGTTCGACAAGGAGCGCCAGAAGCGCGTCAGGGAGCCGGGGGACTGGCAGTCCCAGGGATTGGGTTCGCAGCTGCGCACCGGCTCGACATGGATTGCGCCGTTGAGGGTGACGTCGGTGGGTGAGGCCCCCAGTCCGGAGACGACCTGGTAGTAGCCCAGTTCGGAGTTGATGACGTCGGTGGCGCTCAGGGGGTCGTCGGCGCCCTCGGGTGAGCCGTAGGTGCCGGGGGCGAAGAAGAACTGGTGCCGGTTCTGGCTGAACTCGGTCTCGTGGCTGGCTGCCTGGAGCGCCTGGTTGATCTGCTCGGTGGTCCACGAGTCGTCGAGGATGGTGACGTTGTTGCCAAAGAGGGTGGAGGTGCCCCTCCCCGAGACGTCAGGCGCAGCAAGGGCGATGCTGCCCGTCGTGCCCAGCGTGAGGGCGAGCAGACCCACGGCAGCAGCGCGTGGCAGTGTCCTTTTCAGTGACGAGGGCGACGCCGCCCCGGTGGTCGCCCCCGCGCGCGGAGCGCCTGGGGCGTGTGGTGTGTGCGGATGTCTCACGGGTGGAGTTCTCCTTCGAACAGGACTGGGTGAGGGAATGGGAGGCGCTGTCATAGGGCCTCCCCGTCGAGCATAAGTGAAGTGAGAGCGCTCTCGTAAGGGGTCGGATGGATCGATCTTGGGCTGAGAAGGGATCGATCTCAGGCGGAGGAAGGGGCGGTCGCAGGCGTGCGGCGCGGTTCCCTGAGTGACCTAGTGGGCTCGGTCGAGGTGGAGGGCCTGGAGGCTCTGGAGGACTTGGAGGGGCTGGATGACTTGGACGGGCTGGAGGCTCTTGAGGGGTTGGAGGTGCTGGAGGCTCTTGAGAGGTTGGAGCGCACAGACGGCTTGGAGTCTCTGGAGGACTTGGGGGGTCAGGAGGCTCTGGGCGCCCGGAGGGCCGAAATGCACCCGAGGGGCGGGCTGTCCAGGAACACCGCGATGTCCAGGCGGACCAGGACTCCCTGAGCACCTGCGAAGACCAGGATCGTGTCGGCGGAGCGCCCTCACGGTTGTGCAGGCAGGCCGTCCCTCATCGCTGCGTCGATCTGCGCCCGAGCGGGTGCGGTGGCCGGTCCCCGGCGGGTGACCGACATCGCGGCCGCGACATTTGCCCGGCGCACGGCTTCGGCCAAGTCTCCCCCTGCCGCCAACGTCGCGCACAGGACACCGCAGTGCGCATCGCCCGCACCGTTGGTGTCGATCGCCTTCACGCTCGGTGCAGGGACGCTCTGCACATCGATGCCGCCGACCAGAGTCTGCGGGAGAGCTCCGTCAGCGTCCGTGGACCTCTGCGTGGTTCCGGGTCCGGCGGGGCCTTCCGTGTCCCGGTTCTCTCCCGCATTCCCACGCTCGCTCCTGTGGGCGATGGTCGCCCCTCTGGAACCTGCACGCAGGACGACCGCACATCCCAGCCCGCGCACCAAGAGCGCTGCCAGTTCGGCGTCGGACAGATCAGGGAGGTCGCCTGTGCCTGCAGCCCCGACCACTGCGGCATCCGTCTCCACAGCCCCGACCTCCGCGGCATCCATTTCCGCAGCCCCGACCCCCAGCCGGGCCAGCAGGAGCCGCGCCTCGCGCGCGTTGGTGCTCCACACGGTGGCGCGCCCGGCCAGCGCTCGGACATCCTCCATGGCGAACTCTTCGATCATGGGGGAGGGGTCCACCACCATCTGCGTGGCCGGATCGAGATCCGGGATCCACTCCAGCAGGGCGGTCCTGTTCTCCGGGTGGACCAGTGAGTACCCGGTGACGTAGACGACGTCACGAGGTCCGGGGCGGGTCGCGCGGAAGTCCTGGACCCGTGCGCGGGTCTCGGCACCCGAGGTGGACACGAAGGTCCTCTCCGCGGAGTCATCGACCAGGGCCACCGAGATGCCGGTGTCCTCGTACGGCACGGCGCTGGTGGTGACCTCGATGCCCTCTGCGGCCATGGCCGCGCGGACGGTGTCACCGAAGGGGCCGGTGCCGTGCGTGCCGGCGTAGACGACGTGGGCGCCATCCCGGGCGGCGGCTGCCATCACATTGAATCCACCGCCGGCCGTCAACTCCCAGGTGCGGGCGAAGGTGTCGCCCCCGAGCTCCGGCAGGGCGGCGATCTGGAGGACCAGGTCCACCATTGCCTGTCCGGTGTGGATGACGCGGCCGCGGGTGTGGGTGTTCATCGTCGTACCTCCTGGGTGTGGGTGCGCGCGGGGGCGTGGTCGTGGTCGTGGGCGTGGGGCTGGGCGCGGGTGTGTGGA
>JAKECL010000225.1 GCA_030460725.1 Propionibacterium sp. | reverse complement strand
CCCTCAGGCAGGGTGGCGGGGTCCACGGTGATCTCGTAGGTGCCACTGCCGGGTACGGCGACCTCGGTCACCCCTGCATCGTCAGTGGTACCCCGGGCGTCGGTGCCCTCACCGGTGACCAGCACCGTCACGGCGGCCACTGGTTGGTCGTCATGGGTGACGGTCACCTTGATGATGTCGTCGGCCGCATGGGCGGGCGTGGCCGTGAACAGCGCACACACCGCGACACCGAGCGCGGCGGTGAGGCACCACAGCCATCGGGGCATTCGGACGGTTGGTTCCATGGGCGACCTCCCGGTGAAGGGTGAGGAGTCGCGACGCCTCCTGTGTGTCCTCTGGTGCCGATATGGCATCCATCTGACAGGAGTCACAAAAGGGTCAAGACCACGTCAAGTTCATGAGTGACAGTAGCCTCTCAGGTCGATGGAGCGCGCAATGACCGGATGGTGGACACCATCTGGGGCCCGGATGTCCGGCCGTTCACGGATCGGGAAGGACGGCCGTCCGTGTGGGCACCCCCACCCGGTCCCGACCGGGTGGGCGACTCAGGAACGGACGCGCAGAGTGGGTTCGGGGCGCAGGTTCCTGATCCCGTTCCACACCAGGTTCACGACATGTGCGGCCACCACGTCCTTGGGCATTCGACGCTCGTCCAGCCACCACTGTCCGACCTGTGCGATCAGGCCGACCATCATCTGCGCGTAGAGCGGCGCCCATGTGGGGTCCATGTGCGAGTTGTCGAACTGGTCGGCGAGGAGATGCTCCACCTGGACGGCGACGTCTCCGATGATGGAGGAGAAGGACCCCGAGGTCCGGTCATCAGGGGCATCGCGCACCAGGACGCGGAAGCCGTCGGAGTTGCCCTCGATGTAGTCCAGGAGGGTCAGTGCCGCGTTCTCGAGGATCTCCCGGGGGTGTTCGGAACTGGTCAGGGAGGTGGTCAGGGAGGTGACCAGACGCTGGACCTCGCGGTCCACGACCACCGCGTAGAGACCCTCCTTGCCTCCGAAGTGCTCGTACACCACGGGCTTGGAGACGCCCGCCTTCGAGGCGATCTCCTCCACACTCGTCGAGTCGAACCCCTTGGAGGCGAAGAGTGAGCGTCCCACAGTGACCAACTGCTCGCGGCGGGCGAAGCCACTCATCCTCGTGCGTTTCTCGGCCATGGCCCCACCGTAGTTGACCCCCGGGCAGCTCGGTCCCGTGTGGGGCTCCTCCTGTGGCACAATCGGAGCGCCCTTTCCGCCCTGGTGTAATGGCAGCACACGGGTTTTTGGTGCCCTGGGTCCGGGTTCGAATCCTGGGGGCGGAGCCAGGGGATGCCCTCGGTCGCGCACGATCCGGGACCCGTCCGGGTCCGTGTGCAGGGTCCTCGGCCGGATCCGGTGCCCCCTGTCCTGACTGCACGCGCACCGCCCGGCACCACACCATCCGGCGCCACACCATCCTGGAGGAACCGTGTCCCAGCCCGTCGCCGTCATCGTCCTGGCCGCAGGCCAGGGCACACGGATGCACTCCGACCTGCCCAAGGTCGTCCACCCGCTGTGCGGTCTGTCCCTGGTGGGTCATGCGCTGCGCGCAGCCCGTGGTGTCCGTCCCCGTCACCTCGTCGCCGTCGTGCGCCACCAACGCGACATCGTCGCCACGGAGATCGCCCGTGTCGCTCCCGAGACACTCGTCGCCGACCAGGACGAGGTTCCGGGCACCGGTCGCGCGGTCCAGTGTGGTCTCGCCGCGCTGGAGGGAGTGGCGGGTCGGGTCGAGGGCACCCTGCTGGTCACCTACGGGGATGTTCCGCTGCTCACGTCGCAGACCCTGGCCGCCCTCGTCGATCTGCACGAGGAGGGCGGCAATGCCGTCACGGTGCTCACCACCCGGGTCCCCGATCCCACCGGGTACGGGCGCATCATCCGCGAGGGCGGCGCCGTCACCGCCATCGTCGAGCAGCGCGACGCGACCCCCGAACAGCGCGCCATCACTGAGATCAACGCCGGCATCTACGCCTTCGACGCCGCCTTCCTGGCCGAGGCACTGGATCGGGTCGGCACGGACAACGACCAGGGCGAGGTCTACCTCACCGATGTGCTGGCCGCTGCGGCGCCGGCCGGCAGGCGTGCGGGTGCGCTGGAACTGGAGGACGTGTGGCAGGCGCAGGGGTGCAATGACCGGGTCCAGCTCGCGGAGCTCGGAGCGGAACTGAACCGACGGATCTGTGGGGCACACATGCGTGCGGGGGTCACCATCGTGGATCCTACCAGCACCTGGATTGACGTGGATGTGACCATCGGGAGGGACACCACGATCCGTCCGGGAACCAACCTGCGGGGGGTCTCGAGCCTCGGCGTGTGGTGTGAGATCGGTCCCGGAACGACGCTGGAGAACGCCAGAGTGGGGGACGGGAGCACCCTGCCGGCTCTGTGGGGTGCTGACGTGGACATCCCAGCCGATACGATGGGCACGCCGTTCAGCGTCCTCGGTGGGCAGTGACGGGTGCCTGACCGAGTCCCTCGGGCGCTGCGGCGGAGCGGAAGGGTGACCGCATGAGCGGGTTGGTGACGAGTGGCGAGAAGCGACTGGTCGTGGTGTCGGGCAGGGCGCACCTGGACCTGGCGACGCAGGTGGGGGAGGAACTCGGCTGCGGGGTCTCCTCCACGACCGCCTATGACTTCGCCAATGGCGAGATCTACGTCCGCTTCAACGAGTCGGTTCGCGGAGCGGATGTCTTCGTGATCCAGTCCCACACCTCTCCCATCAACAAATGGTTGATGGAGCAACTCATCATGATCGACGCGGCGAAGCGTGCCTCGGCCAAGCGGATCACGGTCGTCGCCCCCTTCTATCCCTATGCGCGCCAGGACAAGAAGCACCAGGGACGCGAGCCCATCTCCGCCCGCCTGGTCGCCGACCTGTACAAGACCGCAGGTGCCGACCGTGTGATGAGCGTGGATCTGCACGCCTCCCAGGAGCAGGGTTTCTTCGACGGCCCCGTCGACCACCTGTGGGCCATGCCCGTCCTGGTGGACTACGTGCGTCGGCGCGTGGACCAGACCAATGTCACCATCGTCTCCCCCGACGCCGGACGCATCCGCGTGGCGGAGAAGTGGGCGGCGAAACTGGGCAACTGCCCGCTGGCATTCGTCCACAAGACCCGCGACACCACCCGTCCCAATGTTGCCGTGGCCAACCGCGTCGTCGGTGACGTCTCAGGTCGCCAGTGTGTCCTGGTCGATGACCTCATCGACACCGGCGGCACCATCGCCGAAGCCGTGAAGGTGCTCTACAACGCCGGCGCCCAGTCCGTGATCGTCGCCGCCACGCACGGGGTCCTCTCCGATCCTGCCCCACGTCGGCTCGCCGAGGTCGGGGCCACGGAGGTCGTCGTCACCGACACATTGCCGATCACCCCGGAGAAGCGCTTCTCCAACCTCACGATCCTCCCCATCGCCCCGCTGCTCGCACGGGCCATCAAGGAGGTCTTCGAGGACGGATCCGTCACATCCCTCTTCGACGGTGCGGCCTGAGGGTCGGGTCGCGCTAGACTTCAGGGGTTGCTCCGGCGAGGGCGACGGCCCTGTGCCGTCGCCGTGATCGACAGGGCTCCCCGACCGCGGTCGGGGTTCTCCTCGCGCCGGGGCGAGGACGACCACCGCAACCGTCGAGGAGAGACATCATGTCCGACACCAGCATCCTGAACGCCACCCGTCGCACCGAGTTCGGCAAGGGCTCAGCCCGTCGCGCCCGTCGCGCGGGCCTGGTTCCCGCCGTCGTCTACGGGCACGGTGCAGACCCCATCCACCTGGACCTGCCCGCGCACGAGCTCTTCCTCACCGTGCGCTCCAACAAGAACGCCGTCGTCACCCTGCGCTCCGACCAGGGTGAGCAGCTGGCCTTGGTCAAGGACATCCAGCGTCACCCCGTCTCCCGCGCCATCCTCCATGTCGACCTGCTGGCCATCAAGGCGGGCGAGAAGGTCCAGGTGACCGTGCCGCTGGTCGTCGTGGGCGAGCCCACCCCCGGCACCGTCCACAATGTCGAGGAGTTCGAGATCCCCGTCAAGGCCCCGGTCGCCGCGATCCCCGAGAGCATCGAGGTCGACATCACCGGCCTGGAGATCGGTGCCGTCGTGCGCGTCTCCGACCTGCCCGTCCCCGAGGGCGTGGAGATCGAGCTCGACGCCGACCAGGACATCCTCTCCATCCAGGAGGTCCAGGAGGAGCCAGAGGAGCCCGCCGAGACGGAGACTCCCGCCGCG
>JAKECL010000224.1 GCA_030460725.1 Propionibacterium sp. | reverse complement strand
GCGAGGGCGACCCCTGACGGGCGTCCGGCGCACGACCCCACCGGCTGACGCAGCGGCGGTCCCCGCGAGCGCAGACCAGGTTCCGTGCCAGGTTCCCCCACCTCCGACATCGTTGCCCCACATGGGGCCCGCCGTCATCGCGTCGACGCGGGGTTGCTCCGCGTCAGGCTGCTTCCTCGGGGTGGCGCCGATCCGGTTCGCTCAACTGCGCATGACCGTGTTCGACAGGGTGCCCACGCCCTGGATGGCGATGTCGACATGGTCCCCGGCGACGATGGGCCCCACACCCGCCGGGGTCCCGGTGATGATGACGTCCCCGGGCAGCAGGGTGAAGACCTTCGACACGTAGGAGACCAGCTCACGCACGGGAGTGAGCATGTTCGCCGTCGTGTCGGACTGTCGCAGCTCTCCATTGACGGTTGCCGTCACGCGCAGGTCGGTGACGTCCAGCTCCGGGTCCACGACGATCCAGGGGCCCAACGGGCAGGAGGTGTCGAACCCCTTGGCGCGCGTCCACTGCCCGTCCTCGCGTTGGGCGTCACGAGCCGAGACGTCATTGGCGCAGGTGTAGCCCAGGATGATGTCGTCCACGTCCTCGGGCTCGACGTCCTTGGCCAGGGTCTTGATGACGACGGCCAGTTCGGCCTCGTGGTGGACCTCCTGGGACCATTGCGGCAGCACGATCGGGTCGTCCGGGCCGATCACGGAGGTGTTGGGCTTGAGGAAGAGGATCGGGTGGTCGGGAGCCTCCCCACCCATCTCACGGGCGTGGTCGGCGTAGTTCTTGCCCACCCCCACCACCTTGGAGCGAGGGATCACCGGGGAGAGCAGTCGGATCTCCTCAAGCTCCGCGATCTGGCCCGAGGGCTCGACCGGGGAGAAGAGCGGGTCACCCTTGAGCACGACCACCCGGGTCGAGTCATCCTCCAGGGCGCCATAGCGCGGGGAGCCACCATCGGAGAAGCGCACGATTCGCATGTCGCCAGCCTATATCGCCCCGGTACCGGCCCCAACGCTCTGCCTTCCTTCCCCACTCCGCGGAGCGCGGGGCTCCGCCCACGGGCCTCGCCCTCGCCCACGGGCCGCCCTCACCGACGCCCGCCACCACGGATCCACCCCGACCCACGGGCCGCCCTCGCCCATGGGGGACAATGTCCCCATGACCGCCATGCTCAACGACCTGCTCGACCACCTGGAGGACCGCGGGGAGTTGGAGGACGTCGACGCCCTCTTCGAGGCCTTCTCCGGGTGGGCGGAGGGTTCGGGGCGCCCCCTCTACGCCCACCAGGAGCAGGCGTTCCTGGAGATCCTGGACGGCAACCACGTCATCGCCGCAACCCCCACCGGGTCGGGCAAGTCCATGATCGCCCTGGCCGCTCACTTCGTCTCCTTGGCGCGAGGAGGCCGCTCCTACTACACGGCTCCCCTCAAGGCCCTGGTCTCGGAGAAGTTCTTCGACCTCGTGGCCCTCTTCGGCGCGGACAATGTCGGGATGGTCACCGGGGACGTGTCGCTCAACGCCGCGGCCCCCATCATCTGCTGCACGGCGGAGATCCTGGCGAACCAGGCGCTGCGCGAGGGCGCCGACCTCGACTGCGACATGGTGATCATGGACGAGTTCCACTACTACGGGGACCCCCAGCGCGGCTGGGCCTGGCAGGTCCCCCTGCTGGAGCTCACCCGCCCGCAGTTCGTCGCCATGTCGGCAACCCTGGGCGACACGACGCGCCTGCGCACCCAGTGGGAGGCGCGCACCGGACGCGAGGTGGCACTGGTGGACGACGCGGAGCGGCCCGTCCCCCTGGAGTTCGAGTACGTCGTCGATGACATCCACGACACCGTCGAGCGTCTGCTGGGTGAGGGCCGCTGGCCCGTCTACATCGTCCACTTCGCCCAGCGCGACGCCGTGGAGACCGCCCAGTCCTTCGACCGGCGCAAGCTCATCGCCCCCGAGCAGAAGGAGCGGATCGCACGCGCCCTGTCCACGGTCCAGTTCGGACGCGGTTTCGGCCAGACACTGCGCAGTCTGCTGGCCCAGGGCATCGGGGTGCACCACGCCGGCATGCTGCCGCGCTACCGCCGACTGGTGGAGCGCCTCACCCAGCAGGGGCTGCTGGCGATCGTGTGCGGGACCGACACCCTGGGGGTGGGCATCAACGTCCCCATCCGCACCGTCCTGCTCACGTCCCTGGTGAAGTTCGACGGGGTGCGCATGCGTCACCTCTCGGCGCGCGAGTTCCACCAGATCGCGGGTCGTGCCGGGCGGGCCGGCTTCGACACGGTGGGTTTCGTGCGGGTCCTGGCACCCGAGCACGAGGTGGAGAACGCGCGCCGCCGGGCGCGCCTGAGCGCCGCCGAGGAGTCCGCCCGGGATGAGCGTGAGGCAAAGCGCGCACGAAAGAAGGCCCAGAAGTCAGCCCCGAAGTCCGCAGGGGCGGGCCAGGTGTCCTGGACGCGTTCCACCTTCGAGCGACTGCGCGACGCCGCTCCCGAGCAGCTCCAGTCCCAGTTCTCCCTCACCCACTCCATGGTGCTCAACGTGCTGGCGGGTCCGCCCTCGCGCGATGCGGGCGAGCACCTGGTCCACCTGGCCCGCGACAACGACGATCCCCCGCGCGAGTCGAATCCGCACCTGCGTCGTCTGGCGGAGATCTACCAGTCCATGCGCCAGGCCGGCGTCGTCGACCACGTCTCCTCCGCCCAGGCCTCGGCCGAGGGCCGCCCTCGTCTGCGCCTGGTGGCCGACCTGCCGGACGACTTCGCCCTCAACCAGCCACTCTCCCCCTTCGCGCTGGCCGCCCTGGACCTGTTGGACCCCGACTCCCCCGCCTACTCCCTCGACGTGGTCTCGGTGGTGGAGTCCGTCCTGGAGGACCCCCGCCCCCTGCTCTTCGCCCAGCAGCGCGCCGCCCGCGGAGAGGCCGTGGCCGCGATGAAGGCCGAGGGCATGGAGTACGAGGAGCGCATGGCCGCCCTGGAGGAGGTCACCTGGCCGCGCCCCCTCGCCGAGATGCTGGAACCCGCCTTCGCCACCTACGTGCGCTCCAACCCCTGGGTCGGGGACCTGGAGATCTCCCCGAAGTCCGTGGTGCGCGAGATGGTGGAGAACGCCATGACCTTCACGGAGCTGGTGAGCCGGTACGACGTCGGGCGTTCCGAGGGCGTCGTCCTGCGCTACCTCACCGACGCCTACCGCGCGCTGCGCCAAGTGGTCCCGGAGGAGGCGCAGACCCCCGAGGTCCGCGCGATCATCTCCTGGCTGGCAGGACTGATCCGCGCCGTGGACTCCTCGCTGCTGGACGAGTGGGAGGCACTGGCCTCCGGGCGCGTCGAGGAGGCACGCAGCTCCGACGAGGACGGCTCCGGTGGTGCGTCGGGTACGGAACTGGCCTTCGGCGCCGACGAGGATGGGACCGTGTCCTTCTCCGCGAACCGGCATGCCTTCCGCACCGCCATCCGCACCGCGGTCTTCCACCGGGTGGAGCTCATGAGCCGGGACGACGTCGCGGCCCTGGCGCGCCTGGACGGGCCCTCGGGGTGGGACGAGCAGCGCTGGGACCAGGCGTTGGCGCGCTACTGGGCGGAGCATGACTGGATCGGGATCGACCAGCGGGCACGCTCGGCCTCCCTGTGCAGGATCGCGGAGTCGCCCTCTCGGGAGGAGATGCTCGCTGTGGGCGTGCCCGAGGAGGTGGTCGATGCTCTGGAGGATGCTGCTGGTGAACGGCGCGGTGCCTTCTGGCTGGTGGAGCAGACGATCCTGGACCCGGATGACGATCTGGACTGGCGTCTCGTGGCGTTGGTGGATGTTCCCGAGTCCGACAGGCGCGGGGCTGTGGCTCTGCGCATCGTCACCCTCGCCCCCCGCTGACGAAGTCCGTCCCGTTCCCCGCCGAAGTCCGTCGCGAATCCTGACGAGGTCCGTCCCGTTTCGTGCCGAAGTCCGTCGCGATTCCTGACGAGGTCCGTCACAAGTGTCAGTGGGAACGCCCCTCCCCTCACGGCGCAGCGGAGGCGATCGCAGACCCACCCGGTCTGGAACCTGCGCATCGCCGAAGACCGGGTGCGGGAGGCCTCCTCGAAGGCCTGCGCTGGACGCACCTGCAGGACGATGTCAGACGGGAACTGAGCCGCGCCTCTGGACTCCCGCCTGCTCACCAGGAACCCTTCCGATCCACCGAGTCCCAGGCGGAAAACTGACCTCGGTCGGATCGAGCGCGCGGTGTCAAGCTGTGGTGAGTCACTGGGTGTGTCAGCTGGCTGCTGATTG
>JAKECL010000223.1 GCA_030460725.1 Propionibacterium sp. | reverse complement strand
TCCAGCGCCGGGGCCTGGCGGACCTGGAGGTCCAGGGCCAGGGTCTCGTGGGCGATGAATCCGCTCCACTCCCGGGCGTCGTCGAGGTGGTCCTGGGGGACCCCCAGGTCCAGGTCGATGCGGTCCGCGATGTGCAGGCCTGCGGACTTGCGCGCGTCCTGGACGGTGCGCACCACGTCACGGGCCCACCCCTCGGAGACCAGCTCCGGGGTGAGCACCGTGTCCAGGACGACGAAGGCACCCGAGGCCAGCACGCTGGCCACCTGCCCCTCCTCGGCGTCCACCTTCGTGGAGACCTCGAACTGGGAGCCGGTGAGGACCACCGGCGAACCCTCGACCTGCACATCGGGGAAGGTCACGCTGGTCGCATCCCCGGCCAGCACCCACTCCCCCGCCTTCTGGGCGGCGAACAGGGCGGAGGTGGCCTTGCGCACCGCAGGGTCGAAGGCCCGGGGATTGAGGCTGAGGTCCGTGTGCACGGCCAGTCCCGAGTCCTGCGGGGTCGCCAGGAGCACCTCCTTGACATTGACCTCGGCCGCGATGAGCTCCCTGAAGGGTTCCAGCGCCTGGGCCAGGGGCGAGACGACCTCGAGGCGTGCCAGGGGCTGGCGCACCCGCAGCCCGTTCGTCTTGCGCAAGGCGTGGCCCGCGGAGACCACGTCGCGGACCTCGTCCATGGCCGCGACCAGTGCCGGGTCCTCGACGGTGTCGGGCACCTCCGGCCAGTCCACCAGGTGCACGGACTCCCCTCCAGTCAGCCCGCGCCAGATCTCCTCGGTGAGCAGGGGCAGCAGGGGTGCCGCCACCTCGCACAGGGTGACCAGGACGGTCCACAGGGTGTCGAATGCGGACCCGTCCTCCTCCCAGAAGCGTTGGCGCTGGGTGCGCACGTACCAGTTGGTGAGCACGTCCAGGAATGCGTCGACCTCCTCGCAGGCGCCCACGATGTCGTAGGACTCCAGTGCGCGGCGCACCGTGACGTCCAGGTCACGCACCCGTGCCAGCAGGTAGCGGTCCATGACGTCCAGGGCCGCCACCGACTCCGCCTCCTCCAGGTCCAGGCGCCGGGCCAGGTATCCCTCACCCCCGTTGGCAGCACCTGAGTACAGGACGAAGAAGTAGTAGGCGTTCCACAGGGGCAGGAGCACCTGGCGCACGGTGTCGCGGATACCGTCCTCGGTGACGACGAGGTTGCCACCGCGCACCACCGGTGAGCTCATGAGGAACCAGCGCATCGCATCCGAGCCGTACTGGTCGAAGACACGAGCAGGATCGGGGTAGTTGCGCAGGGACTTGCTCATCTTGCGTCCGTCGTCACCCAGCACGATGCCGTGGGAGACGCAGTGGGTGAACGCCGGCCGGTCGAAGAGGGCGGTGGCCAGCACGTGCAGGTTGTAGAACCACCCGCGGGTCTGGCCGATGTACTCCACGATGAAGTCCCCGGGGTAGTGGTGCTCGAACCACTCCCGGTTCTCGAAGGGATAGTGGACCTGGGCGAAGGGCATGGATCCGGAGTCGAACCAGGTGTCGAGCACCTCCGGGACGCGCCGCATCATGGATCTCCCCGTCGGGTCATCGGGGTTGGGACGCACCAACTCGTCGATGCAGGGGCGGTGGAGGTCCACGTTCCCCCGGGCGTCGGTGGGCACGCGCCCGAAGTCACGCTCCAGCTCCTCCAGGGACCCGTAGACGTCGACGCGGGGATGGGCGGGATCATCAGAGGTCCACACCGGGATCGGGGAGCCCCAGAAACGGTTGCGCGAGATCGCCCAGTCCCGTGCTCCTGCCAGCCAATTGCCGAAGATCCCGTCCTTGATGTGCTCGGGCACCCACGTGATCTGCTGGTTGAGCTCCACCATGCGCTCCCGGAACGCCGTGACGCGCACGAACCACGAGCTCACTGCCTTGTAGATCAGGGGCTGTCGGCACCTCCAGCAGTGGGGGTAGGAGTGGGTGTAGGAGGCCTGGCGCACCAGGACCGCACGCTCGGCCGGGTCGCGGTGGGCGAGGTTGCCCGTCCCCTCGCGCAGGTCCGCGATGACGAGCCTGTTGGCGTCGAAGACCTGGACGCCTTGGTAGTCGGGGACCTGTGAGGTGAAACGTCCGCCCTCGTCGACGGGGATGACGGTCCCGATGCCGGCCTCCTGGCAGATGCGCATGTCGTCCTCGCCGAAGGCCGGGGAGGTGTGGACCAGTCCGGTGCCGTCGGAGGTGGTCACGTAGTCACCGGGGATGACGGTCCAGGCGTGTGGTCCCGGTACTCCACCCTGCGCGCGGGCGCCAGGGGTGTCGAAGTAGTCGAAGGCCGGGTGGTAGCGCCGTCCCACGAGGTCACGACCCTTGCAGGTCGCGACGACCTCGGGGTCCTCCCCCAACTCCTTGGCGTAGGAGGACACGAGGTCGCGTGCCAGGATGACCCGCTCCCCCGCCAGCGGTCCCTGCGCGGGGCGCACCGTGACGTAGTCGATGTCGGGTCCCGCGGCGATGGCGAGGTTGGAGGGCAGCGTCCAGGGGGTGGTGGTCCAGATGAGGGCCAGCTCCCCCGACTCCATCCGCAGACCCACCGTGATGGCCTGGTCCGTGCGGTCCTGGTAGATGTCGTCGTCCATCTTGAGCTCGTGGGCCGCCAGCGGGGTCTGGTCGTGCCAGCAGTAGGGCAGCACGCGGAACCCCTTGTAGATGAGGCCCTTGTCGTAGAGGGTTTTGAAGGCCCAGATCACGGACTCCATGTAGGTGGGGTCCAGGGTCTTGTAGTCGTGCTCGAAGTCCACCCAGCGGGCCTGGCGGGTGACGTAGTCCTGCCACTCCCGGGTGAACCTCAGCACGCCCTGGCGTGCGGCGTCGTTGAAGGCGCGGATGCCGATCCCGCCCTCGCCCTCGACCTGGGACTTGTCGGTGATCCCCAGGGCCTTCTCGGCTTCGAGCTCGGCGGGCAGCCCGTGGGTGTCCCATCCGAAGCGGCGCTCCACGTGGTGGCCGCGCATGGTCTGGTAGCGCCCGACCACGTCCTTGACGTAGCCGGTGAGGAGGTGGCCGTAGTGGGGCAGGCCATTGGCGAAGGGGGGGCCGTCGTAGAAGACGAACTCGTTGTCGCCATTGCGTCCGGTGGGGCGTTCCTGGATGGACTTGCGGAAGGTGTCGTCGCTCTTCCAGTACGCCAGCGTGTCCTCCTCCATGCGGGGGAAGGAGGCGCTCGCCTCAACCTCTGTGTCCCGATGGCGGGGGTAGAACCCGTGCTTGCTCATGGTGTCCTCGGTGTCGTCTCCAGTACTGCCCAGTACAGGGACGACTCCCGACGTTGCCGGGACCCGCGGTACCACCCCGCTTGGCGCACTCGCGCGCGCCCGCTCCGTTGAGGCTGTCTCGGGCCCACCCGTCCGGTTCTAGTGGGGGCGGCAGGTGAACCCGTGCGCCCTGTTCTTCCGGAGACTCCCCGGTGATGTCCCGCAGGTGTCGCCACCCGCGGGCCGGATCCGCGTCGCGGCCCATGCTAGCCGATCCCGCCCCCTCCGCCACGCGAGGCGCGTCACTGTGGGGGGCGGCGGTGCGGGTCCTCCCCTGTGCTCCGACGAGGGCGGCGCCGGAGCCGTGGCCCCGTCATCGACGAGGGCGGCGCGGCGAGCGCGTCCCGGTGTGTGGGACACGGAGTGGGACAGCACACCTGCATCGTGCGGCTCACATGTTCTCGTGCAGATCCATCCCCTCACCCTGAAGAGAGGTAGACGACATGATCATCTCGCGCGGAGCAGGAATACTGGCCTTCCTGGCATTTGGGCTGGCGGTGGGCATCGGAGCGTTCATCGCGTCGGCAATGGGCTCAAATCCGGGGGAGTCGAGCTGGACCATCTCGATCGGAATGCTCGTCTCAGCCGGTTTGGTGCACCTGCTCGGCCAATACCTCAACGTCACCCGCCCCACTGCCATCTTCGAACGCGTCCGTGGTCGGCACCTGGGTGAGGTGTCCACCTCCCTGGCCAAGGACGGCCTTCCCGAGCCCCTTTCCCTCTCCGAGCAGTCGCCACTCACCTTTGAGGAATCCGCGGTCCTGCGTCGGATGAAGAACCAGCACACGATGTTCTGGATCCCCATGCGGTGGTACGGCCTGGTGTTCCTCGTCGCCTCGCTGAGCGTCGCGAACTCCAGCCTGTTCTGATCGCGGTCTGCACCCCACTCACCGGCGCCACTCCGGTAGGCCCACGCAGATGCTGCACCTGCCCTGACGCGGGGTCCCGGACCGGGCGCTCAAGCTGGAAGGTCGCAGGACGTCTGCGC